>NZ_JBQEOF010000004.1:394286-408082 GCF_052044995.1 Roseateles sp. 22389 | reverse complement strand
GTCGTCGCGGCAGGTCCAGTGCGTGACGTCGATGGCCGCTTCGGTGGGGCCGTACAGGTTGTAGAGGCCCGCCTTCGGAAGCCGCCGGAACACGGCGGCTTGCGCCTCGGCTGGCAACGCTTCGCCGCTGCAGACGATGCGCTTCAGTGAGGTGCAAGTCTCCACGCCGTCATGCGCCAGGAAGGCCTGCAGCATCGACGGCACGAAGTGGATCGTGGTGACTTGGTGCTCGTTGATGAGCGCGACCAGCCGCTGCGGATCGCGGTGATCGCCGGGCGCCGCGATGGCCAAGCGAGCGCCTTCGGCCAGCGCCCAGAACAGTTCCCACACCGAGACGTCGAAGCTCAGCGGCGTCTTCTGCAACACCGTGTCGGCCGCGCTCAGCGCGTAGGCGCGCTGCATCCATGCCAAGCGGTTGTGCAGCGCGACGTGCCTGTTGGCCGCGCCCTTGGGCCGCCCCGTCGAGCCGGAGGTGTAGATCACGTAGGCGAGGCTCTCGCCGTGGATCTCGACGTTGGGATTCGCGAGCGATGCATCGCTCTCACCATCGCCGACCGCCTCATCGGCGGCTTCAGCCGCACGGTCGGTGCGACCGCGCGTGTCCTGCGAGGCCTGAGCGGCGACGGTCGCGCCGATATCGACCAGCTTGACGCCCTCGCCGACCGGCAGCTTCGCGCGCAGGTGCGGCTGCGTCAGCACCAGCGACACGCCGCTGTCTTCGAGCATGTAGGCCAGCCGATCGGCGGGCAGCTCCGGGTCGAGCGGCACGTAGGCGCCGCCGGCTTTCAGGATGGCCAGCACGCCGACCATCATTTCCATCGAGCGTTCGACGGCCAGGCCCACACGCGAGTCCGCTCTCACGCCCAGCGCGATGAGGCGATGCGCCAGGCGGTTCGCATGCACATTGAGCTGACCGCGTGTCAACGTGCTCAGCCCAAAGACCAGCGCCGGTGCGTCCGGATCGATCGCCGCCTGACGCTCGATCAGCCGATGCATAGGCACCGCCTCCGTCGCCTCATCGCTGTTGATGCTCAAGCGTTCCAGCCGCTCGAACTCCTCCGGCGACATCAGCATCACATCACCGACAGCCCGCTCCGGCGTCGCGCTGATCGCTTCCAGCATCGCCACGAGATGCCCCGCCATGCGCTCGATCGTGTCGGCCTCGAACAGCTCAGCGGCGTAGCTGAAGCTCGCCTCGACGCCGCCGGTCGGCAGCTCGGTCGTGTGCAGCGTCAGCTCGAACTGCGCTTCGCGCTCGGCCAGGGCGACCGGCTCGATCTCGAGCCCCGGAAGCCGGCGCGCCGTGAGGTCCTCCCCGCGCAGGTGGTTGAACATCACCTGGAACAGCGGATGTACGCCCAAGGCGCGCTCCGGTTGGAGCGCCTCGACCAGTTGCTCGAACGGCAGGTCCGGGTGGGCCTGCGCGCCGATGGCGGCCTCGCGGGCTTGCGCCAGCACCCGCGCCAATGGCATCCGCGCATCGATGCGGTTGTCCAGCACCTGCGTGTTGACGAAGAAACCGACCACCGGCGCGATCTCCGGCCGGTCGCGGTTGGCGATGGGCACGCCGACGCGGATCTCCGACTGCGCGGTCCAGCGGCTCAGCACCGCCTGGAAGCCGGCCAGCAGCACCATGAACAGGGTCGCGCCCTCGTCGCTGGCGCGTTGCCGCAGACGCGCCGACAGCGCCGGCGGCAGCGTCCAGGCGTGGCGCGCGGCCCGGTAGCGGCCGTCGGGCCGTCGCGGATGATCAGCTGGCAGCTGCAGCACGGACTGCTCGGCGCCGAGCCGCTCGCGCCAGTAGTCCAGCTGGCGCTGCCACTCGGCGCCTGCCTGCCACTGGCGTTGCCACACCGCGAAGTCCGCGTACTGGATGGGCCAGGGCGCCAGCGTCGTCGCCTCGTCCCGCACGGCGGCGGCGTAGTCCGCGAAGACCTCGTCCACGACGACGCGCATCGACCAGCCGTCGGACACGATGTGATGCATCACGACGACCAGTTGGTGCCGATCGATGCCCTGCCGCAGCAGGCCGACACGGATCAGCGGACCGGTGGTCAGATCGAACGGCGTCTGGACGAGCCGTCGCGCCTGCGCTTCGTCGGCAAGCAGGGTGAATGCCACCCCGGCCGTGCCGGGTGCTTGCACCCGCTGTTCCACCGCGCCCTCCTCGCCCAGCCGAAAGACGGTGCGCAGCGACTCGTGCCGCCGCACCAGCGAATCGAAACTGGAGCGCAGCGCGTCGACATCCAGCGCGCCGCGCAGCTTGAGCGCGCCAGCGATGTGATACGCGGTGCTGGCCGGATCCAGCTGCCACAGGAACCATTGACGCTGCTGCGCGAAGGACAGCGGCAGGCCGGCCGCACGGGCCTCGTCGCCCAGCGGCACGACGGCGGACCGCACGCTCGAGGTGATGGACGGCGCGACGGACGGCGCGATCGCAGCCCCCGCTGTGTCCGCGTGGATCTCCGCTACCACGCGCGCGAGCGCCGCCACCGTCGGATGCTCGAAGACATGCCGCGGCAGGAGGCGCCAGCCGCGCTGATGCCCCAACGCGACGACCTTGAGGCTCAGGATCGAATCGCCGCCTGCGGCGAAGAAGTTGTCGTCGCGACCGATCCGCGCCAAGCCCAGCACCTCGGCGAACAGCATCGCCACGGCCGCTTCAATCTCTCCGCGAGGCGCCTCGAACGCGTCGGCGACCTGCGGCTCCGGCGAAGGCAACGCGCGCCGATCGACCTTGCCGTTCGGGTTGAGCGGCAGGGCCTCCAGCACGACGACCGCGGCCGGCACCATGTAGTCGGGCAGCGTCCGCGCGACTTCAGCGATCACCGTGGCCGGGTCGGCCACTCGGCCCTCTTTCGCGACGACATAGGCCACGAGCCGCGTGCCGCTCGCGCCCGGTGCGGCGACGACCACGGCGTCGCGCAGTTCCGGCTGGACCTTGAGCGCGGCCTCGACCTCACCCAGCTCGATGCGGAACCCGCGCACCTTGACCTGGTGGTCGATGCGACCGAGGTACTCCAGCTCGCCGTCGGCGCTCCAGCGCACCAGGTCGCCGGTGCGATACAGCCGCGAGCCCGGCGCGCCGAACGGATCGGCGACGAAGCGCTCGGCCGTCAGGCCGGCGCGGTCGAGGTAGCCGCGCGCCAAGCCAACCCCGCCCAGATAGAGCTCGCCCGGCACGCCAGCCGGACATGGCGACAGATGGCGGTCGAGCACGCGTGCGGTCCGGTCGCCGACGGGGCGGCCGATCGGCACGGTCGGCCGGTCGCCAAGGCGCTGGATCTCCTCGGCCGGAAGGTCCCAGGCGCATGGCGTGATCACTGCCTCGGTCGGGCCATAGGAATTCACCAGGAGCCGCGGGAGGAAGGCGTCACGCGCCGCGTGGAAGTCGGCGGCGGACCAGGCCTCGCCACCGGCGATGCACAGCCGAACCGGAAGCCGCCCGCCGGCGTGCTCAGCCGCAAGCTGCCGCAGATAGGCCGGCGGCAAATGCAGCGCCGTCACGCCCTCGCGACGGACGGTGCGGGCGACCTCCTCGGTCGACCAACCGTCCCGCGGCAGCAGCACGACGGCCGCGCCGTGGATCAGCGGCGCCATCCATTGCGAGCCGGCCGCGTCGAAGCTGATCGACGCGAACTGCAGCAGGCGATCCTCGTGGGTGAGCTCGAGCCGCTTGCCGATCGCCTGCAGGTGCATGGCCAGCGGCCCGTGCGCGACGGCCACGCCCTTGGGCCGGCCGGTCGAGCCGGAGGTGTAGATGACGTAGGCGAGCTGGTCGGCCGCGAGCGCCGGAGGCGGCAGCTCGTCGCACGCCGAAGCGTCGGGGCCTTCCGGTTGATCGATGCACAGCGTCGGCACGCCCTCGGACACCGGCATGCGATCGAGGACGTCGGCCCGCGTGAGCAGCAGCGCGATGCGGCTGTCCTCGATCATGTGGCGCAAGCGCGCAGACGGGTACGACGGGTCCAGCGGCACGTAGGCGCCGCCGGCCTTCAGGATGGCCAGCAAGCCGACGATCATGTCGAGCGAACGCGGCAGCGCCAGGCCGACGCGTGACTCCGGCGTCACGCCACGTGCGATCAGCCGGCGCGCCAGGCGGTTCGCGCGTGTCTCCAGTTCCGCGCGAGTGAGCCGGCCGTCGTTGGCGATCACCGCGATCGCATCCGGCCGCGCGTGGGCCTGCCGCTCGATGAGGTCAGGGACGGTCGCGGCGATCGACGCAGGGACCGATGCCGATGCCGATGCCGATGCCGATGCCGAGGTCGAGGTCGAGGTCGAGGTCGAGGTCGAGGTCGGAGTCGGCGCCCGCAATGTCGTCGCAGTCGCTGCGGCGACCGCCGCCTGAATCGCATCGCCGCCGCTCCATGCGTGCCATTGCGACAGCGCCGCCGGATCCAGACCACCGAGCTCGCACAAGGGCTGATCGGGGTTCTCGGCCAGCGCGCGCGTGACCGCCTCGACCGCGGCCAGCACCTGCGCGCCGATGGCCTCGGCATCGAGCGTCCGATCCACCTGCGCCACCAGCCCGAAGCCATCGCCGAAGTCGTCCACCGACAGCGCGAAGGGATAGTTGGTGCGTTCCTCGCCGTCGAGCAAGCGCACGCCGTCCCCATCGAGCACGGCGCTCACCGGCTGGCGGCGGCTGTGGCGGTAGTTCAGCAGCGCGGAAAACAGCGGCGTGCCGCCTGGCAACCCGCTGCAGCGCTGTGCCAGCGACAGCGGCGCGTGCTCGTGCCGCATCAGATCGGCCAGGCCGGCCTGCGCCAGGCGCAGGCTCGCCGCGACGCCCAGCGGCCCGACCCGCAGGCGCAGCGGCAGCGTGTTGATGAACAGGCCCAGCGCGCGCCCGGCGTCGCGCCCCGCCTGCATGCGGCCGAGCAGCACCGTGCCGAAGACCACGTCATCGCGCCCGGTCGCGCGCGCCAGCACCAGCGACCAGGCCAGGTGGAACACCGCCGATGCGCCCACGCCATGCCGTCGCGCTTCCTGGCGGATCCGGTCCGCCAGCGCGGTGTCGAGCGTCCGCCGCGCCTCCTGCACGCTGGTGCCATCGCCTCGCACGTCGATCAGCCCATAGGGCGCCGTCGGCTCCTCCACATCGCGCAGCAGCGCGGTGAAGAAGGCCTCGTGAGCCTCTCGCCCCATCCCCAGGCGCGCGCGGGCGACCTGCTCGCGGAACGGCACCGGCGTCGGCAGCTCAGCGGCCGCGCCGCGTTGCATCAGACCGATCTCCTCGACGATGCGCTCCAACGTGGTGTGGTCGGACACCAGGTGATGGCGCGACAGCTGCAGCAGCCAGCGGCCAGGCGCGCCGGTCCGAGCCGATGCGCTGGCCCTGCCCTGCGCCGCGCCCGCGGCCGTCGCGCCATCGGCCTCTCCCACCGCCGAATCCCTCGGCGCCTCCGCGGCCACCTCCACCTCCGCGACCACCCCCGCGGCCACCTCCACGGCCGTCGCGCGGATCATCGGCGCCTCGCGGACGTCGATGCGCAGCCGGCTCCGGTGAACATGCGCCTTCAGCCGGTGTTCGGCGTCGGCAGTGGCGACGGCGCCCTCCCCGTCCAGCCACTGCAGCCGCAGCGGCGCCGAGCGATGCACCACCTGCACCGGCTCCCGCAGGCCCTCCCACACGACCGAGGTCCGCAGGATGTCGTGCCGCGCGATCACCGCGTCGAGGTGGGCGACGAAACGCTCCAGCCGCTCGCGGCTGTCGAAGGCCAGGCCGCGCGAGGTGACGTAGGCATCGCCGTCGGCCTGCATCAGGTGGTGGAACAGGATGCCTTCCTGCAGCGGCGCCAGCGGGTAGACGTCCTGGATGTTGGCGGCGCCGCCGGGCACCGCCGCCTCGACGCGGCGGATCTCGTCCGGCGTCAGCGACACCAGCGGCAGCATCTCCGGCGCGAGGGCCTCGCAACCGGCGGGAATGCGGTTGGACGGAACGATCAACTCCGACTCGACCGGCTCGATCGCGAGGGCCTGCGCGAAGTCCTGCAGCCGCGGATGCGCGAAGAGCTGGCGCACCTGCGCGCGGTGGCCGTCGCGGCGCAGCCGCTCGACCAGGCGCAGCGCCAGCAGCGAATGGCCGCCCAGTTCGAAGAAGTGGTCGCCGCGGCCCACGCGCGGCACCTCCAGCACCTCGGCCCAAGCCGCGGCGATCGAGGTCTCGACCGGCCCCTGCGGCGGCTCGTGCGCCTCCGACGAGGTCCGACCCGGCGCCGGCAGCGCGCGGCGGTCGATCTTGCCGTTGGGGGTCAGCGGCAGCGCGTCCATCACGACGAAGGCGGACGGCAGCATCGCATCGGTGAGCCCACGCGACAGGCGCTCGCGCAGCGCCGCCAGGTCCGGCGGGATCCCGTCCCGGCCGGTGACGTAAGCCACCAGCCGCAGACCGCCGATTCCGTCCTGGGCGTCGACGACGGCCTCGGCGATCGCCTCGTCGGCGCGCAGCTGCGCCTCGACCTCGCCGAGCTCCACGCGGAAACCGCGCACCTTGACCTGATGGTCGACCCGGCCGAGGTACTCCAGCTGGCCATCGGCGGTCCAGCGCACCAGGTCGCCGGTGCGGTACAGGCGACCGCCGCGCTCGTCGAACGGATCGGCGACGAAGCGCTCGGCCGTCTGTCCGGGCCGGGACTGGTAGCCACGCGCCAAGCCCAGGCCAGCGACATATAACTCGCCAGGCAGCCCCGGCGGCACCGGCAGCAGGTCGGCATCGAGCACGCGCATCGCCGTGCCGGGCAGCGGCCGGCCGACCGGCAGCGTCACCGCCGAACGGTCCGCGGTCGCCGCGTCCTGCGTGAGCGTGCCGACGGTGGTCTCTGTCGGGCCGTAATGGTTGAAGACGCGCAGCGTCGGCCGCAGCGCCTGGATGCGCGACAGCAGCGCCCAGGTCGTGGCCTCGCCGCCCAGGACCAGCCGGTGCCGCGGCAAGGCCTCGGCCGCCTCGCGGGCGCCGAGCAAGGCCTGCAGATGACTGGGCGTGATCTTGAGCACGTCGATCGATTCCCGCCGCATCACCTCGGCGAAGGCGTCCGGGTCGAACGCCCGCGCGGCGGAGATCAGGTGCAGCGTCAGTCCCGCGCACAAGGCGCCGAACAGCACCGTGTGGCCGAGGTCAGCGGCCACCGTCGAGACCATGGCCATGGTCGAGAGGCGGTCGTCGACGTCCAGCCGATGCAGCACGCCGTCAAGGTAGTTGCCCAAGGCGCCATGGCTGACGACGACGCCCTTCGGGCGGCCGGTCGATCCTGAGGTGTAGATCAGGTAGGCCGCCTGGTCCGGATGGACCGCGGTGGGTATGACCGTGGCAGTCGCTCCGCTCGATGAGCGGGCCAGGGCGGCGTCGTTGTCGTCGTCATCGGTCGGAAGCCGCATCGTCGGCACGCCGAGAGCCCAGGCCGGATCGCCGTCGCCGATCACCAGCGCGGCGCCGCTGTCCCGGAGCTGGAAGGCCAGGCGCTCAGGCGGCAGCGCTGGGTCCAGCGGCACGAACGCCGCGCCGGCGCGCAGCACGCCCAGCATCGCGACGACCATCGGGATCGAGCGATCGAAGGCCAGGCCCACGCGCGCGTCGGCGCCGATGCCCCGATCACGCAGCCTTCGCGCCAGCGCGTCGACACGACGATCCAGCGCTGACCAGGTCAGCGCGCCGTCGTCCTGGACGAGCGCCGTAGCCTGCGGATGGCGTCGCGCGTGCAGGGCAACATGCTCATGCACTGGCACGAAAGACGAGCCGTTCAGCGCCGTTGCGCCCACGGGGACTGGCGCAGGCTTACCGAGGCCCCAAGCCGCGAGGCGCCGCAGGTCATCTTCATCCGCCAGGCCGACGGCTCCGACGATCTGGTCGGGCGCGCGCACGATGGCCTCCAGCATCGCCACGCAGCCGCGGACCAGCCGCCGCGCCGTCGCGGCCTCGAACAGGTCGGTGTTGTAGGCGAGCCGGCCGCCAATGCGCGCCGAGCCCACCTGGAAATTCATCGACAGGTCGAATTTCGCATTGACATCCCCTTGCTCGACGAACTCGACCGTGACCTCGTCGAAGGCCAGCGCCGGCAGGTCCCCCATCTGCACGCCGAAGAGCACCTGGAACAGCGGCGAGCGCGTCGGATCCCGGCGCTCGTTGCGCTGGGCCAGCAGCAGGTCCAGCGGCAGGTCGGGATGCGCCATCGCCCCCAGCGCATCGCTCCGGATCTGACGGCACAGCGCCCGCAAGGTCTGCTCGGGATTGAGCCTGGCGCGATAGACATGGGTGTTGACGAAGAAGCCGATCAGGCCGAAGACCTCCTCGTCCTGGCGGCCCGCGTGCGGCACGCCGACGGCAAACTCCGACTGCCGCGCGAAACGCGCCAACAGCAGCTGCCAGGCGGCAAACAGCACGACGAAGGGCGTGCAGCGCTCGGCGCGGCAGAACTGGCGCAGCGCGGCCTCCAGCGCCGGTTCGAGCGCGAAGTCGATCGACGTGCCGCGGAACGACGGCATCGCGGGACGCGGCGCATCGGTCGGCAAGGCCAGCACCGGGACCTCGGGGCCGAGCTGCGCGTTCCAGTGGGCGAGCGCGCGATCGAACCCGCCGCGCGCCAGCGTCTCGCGCTGGCGGACCGCGTGGTCCGCGTACTGCAGGCGCAGCGGCGGGAGCTGGACCGGGCCGGCCTGCCGCAGCGCCAGGCCGTAGGCCGTCGACAGGTCGGCGGCGAACACCGGGTTGGACCATGCGTCCGACACGATGTGATGCAGGCACAGCACCAGGACGTGGTCGTCCTCGCCCCGCTTCAGCAGCCGCGCCACCATCGCCGGCGCGACCGCCAGATCGAAAACGTGGTGGAGCGTGGCCTGCACCTCGCGCGCGATCGCCTCCTCGCGCGCCTGCGGCGCGAGCGCCGAGACATCCGTCTGCCCGAGCGTGAACGCGACCTGCGGCTCGGCCACGGCCATCGGCAGGCCGTCGCGTTCGAGGAAGCGGGTGCGCAGGATGGCGTGGCGCGCGATCACCGCCTCGAAGGCGCGCTGCAGGGCCTCGGCCCGCAGCGGGCCGCGCAGGCGCATGACGCGTGGCAGGTTGTAGGCGGTCATGCGCTCGCCCAGGCGCTGCAGCACCCACAGCGGCTCCTGCGTGAACGACAGACGGACCGCCTCGCCGTCGGCGACGCGGGCGGTGGGTGGCGTCGCGGCGACGCCCAGGTCGTCAGCGGCGGGCACGGGCGGGAGGGTCATGTCGTTCATCGGTGCAACGGAGGGATCAGGGGGACGGCGTCGCGGTCTCGGAGGCCGCGGTCTCGGAGGCTGCGGTCTCGGATGTCGCTGTCTCGGATGTCGCTGTCTGTGGCCCTGCGGTCTCGGACGTCTGCCAGTCGGTGGCGGCCAGGCGCTCGAAGCCCGAGGTGTCCCAGGGGCCGGCGCGCAGCGCGGCGGCCAGCTCGGCCACGGTCGGGTGGTCGAAGACCAGGCCGGGCTCGATCTCAATGCCCAGCAGCTTGCGCAGGCGCGCGACCAGGCGAATCACCAGCAGCGAATGACCCCCGAGCCCGAAGAAATCCTCATCGATGCCGATCGGGCCGCGGCCCAGCAGCAGGCCCATGCCTTGCGACAGGACGCTCTCGAGCGCGTCGCGCGGCGCGCCGGCGGACGCGGCCTGGACCGAGGCCGTCGGGCCGCTCGTCCCGCTGAGCGCGTCGAGCGCGCCGAGCGCGCCAGGCACGACGACGGATGACGTCGATGTCGCGGTTGTGGTCGAGGGCGAAGTCAGGGCGGACGCCACGAGCGTCGCGATGGCCGCGCGATCGAGCTTGCCGTTGGGCAGGCGCGGGAAGTCGTCGACGCGCATCACCCGTGCAGGGACCATGTGCGAGGGCAGCAGCGACTTCAGCGCCTCGCGCAGGCCGCCGATGCCGACGTCGAGGCCGGCACCGTCCTCAGCCATGGCGACACAGGCGGTCAACTCGATGCCGCCGGCGCCTGGGATCCCGAGCACGACGGCCTGACGCACGCCGGGCAGCGTGAGCAGCGCGCCCTCGATCTCCGCCGGGTCCACGCGGAAGCCTCGCAGCTTCAGCTGGTGATCCGCTCGTCCGACCAGGCGCAGGCCGCCCTCGGCCAGCACCTGCGCGACATCGCCGGTGCGGTAGAGGCGCTCGCCGGGCCGGAACGGGTCGTCGACGAAGACCCCCGGCACCTCGCGGCCCAGGTAGCCGCGGCACAGCTGCGGACCGCCGACATGGACCTGCCCCTGGGCGCCGGCCGGCACCAGCCGCATCGCCTCGTCGAGCACATGGACCCGGGTGTTGGGCAGCACCTGCGTCAGCGGCAGCGCGTCGGCGCCGCGCGCATCGGACGGGCGCACGCGGTGGACCAGCACGCCCACCGTGGTCTCGGTCGGGCCGTAGTGGTTGTGGATCACGGTGTCCGGTGCCAGGCGCCAGATGCGCTCGATCAGCGCGCGAGGCGCGGCTTCGCCGCCGAGCACCACGGTGCGCGGCAACCGCGGCGACCGGGCGTCCAGCAGCGCCTCCAGGTGGGACGGCACGATCTTGATGGCGTCGATGCCGCGCCCGTCGACGAAGCAGGCGAAGGCGTCCGCGTCCCGCGTGTCGGCGTCCTCGGCGATGACCAGGCAGGCGCCGTTGAACAGCGCGCCGAACAGCGCCGTGTTGCCCAGGTCGGCCACCACCGAGCTGGTCAGCGCCCAGCGGCGGCTGGCCGCCAGGTCCATCGCCGCCGAGCTGCCGACGACGTAATGGAGCAGCTGGCCATGCTCGATGGCGACGCCCTTGGGCTGGCCGGTCGAGCCCGAGGTGTAGAGCACATAGGCCAGATCGCCCAGTCCCGCGACGCTTGGCGGCATGTCGGCGTCGAGGGTGCGCAGGTCGAGGACGGGATCACCAGCGGGGCTCAGGCTTTCGCCGGCGAGGACCGCCTCGCGGCAGCGGAACACCGCGTCGACCGCATTCATGCCGCCGAGCGATGCGGCATGCAGCACCAGCGCGGGCCGCGCGTCGGCGAGGAGCGCCTGCCGACGGGCTTCCGGCCAGTGGGGTTCCAGTGGCAGATACGCCGCGCCAGCGCGCCATGTCGCCAGGATCGCGACGATCAGGTCAGCGCTGCGTGGCAGGTTCAGCGCCACGAGCGCGCCCGGCGTCACGCCCAGCGCGGTCATCGCGCGGGCGAGCCGGTTGGCCCGTTGGTTGAGCGAGCGGTAGTCGAGCGTCTCACCCTGCGCCTCCACCGCAGGCGCCTGTGGCGATAGCGCGGCCCACTCGGCGACATGCTGCGAGATCGTGAGCGTGCCCACATCGCGTCGCTCGCCGCGCCAGGCCAGCAGTGCCGCCCGCTCCGCCTCGCCGACGGGATCCAGCGTGTGCATTGCCGCCTTGGGGCGGTCGAGCGCCGCGCGGAGCAGCGTGGTGAACTGGCACAGCAGCCGCTCGACGGCCGCGCGTGAATGGCGTGTCCCGTCGGCGCTCAGCGCCAGCTCCGGGCGCGGCCCCCAATGCACGTCGAGCGAGAGCGCGACATCACTTTCCGGCAACTCGACCTCCGGAGCGGACCAGCCGGCCGCGGGCGGCACGGCCTCGCGCCAGCCGAAGACGGCCTCCCGATGCGCCGTGGTCGGTGGGGCATCGACCGGCCAGTACTCCTGGGCGTCCACGTGATTCGTCGCGATCGCCGCGCAATGCGCGAGCCAGTTGGAGAAGCGGGCCTCCGGGCGCGGCGTCATCGCCATCGGCAGGATCTTCTCGAAGAGGCCCATGCCGCCGCGCATCAGGTCGTAGTCGGCGCGGCAGTCGTGCCGCCAACCAGCGACGAATGGCTCGAAGCCGTTCAGACGCGCCAGGAGCAGCAGCCACACCGCGTGCAGCAGCCGTTCGGGTCCGGCCGCGCTGGCGTCGCCGTCGCCGTCGCCGTTGGCATTGGCATCGGTGAGACGGCGAACCAGGTCAGCCGGCAACGCCGCGCGAGCCTGGACCCGCCCCGCTCGTGGTGCGAGCGGCTCGGCGAGCCGAGGTGCCTGCCAGTCGGCGACGTTCAGCGCTCTCACGACACCCACGGCGCCCGTGGTGCTCGCGGCGACCGCGTCATCCGCGGTGCCAGCGAAGTGACGCTGCCAATAGGCATTGCCCGCCTGAGCCCCGTCGTCGCTCGCGAGCTCCGCGCGCCAGTCGACGTACTGCGCGTATTGGAAGTGCTCGGTGCCGATCGCATCGGCGGTTGCGATCTCGGCCACCCGTGCGAGCAGCGCGATCAGGCTCCCGGCGTCGACCACCAAGGCGCTTGCGTGGACCGCCAGCACATGGCGCGCTTCACCGAGTCGCGCCAGCCCCGCGCGGACTACGCGCCCCTCATCGATCGCCAGCGGCGTCGCGAGTGCGCCCAGCCACGCGTGTAGCGCGCTGACGCCCTCTCCGCGTCCATGCAGCCCGCCCTCGCGTTCGTCCGCTCCGTCGGCCGTCGAGTTGGCCGTGGAGTCGGCCATGTCCGCGTCGCGCAGATCAGCGCCCTGCCAATCCAGCACCGGTGTCGCGGGCAGCGACCATTGCCGCAGGCCGCGATAGCCGTCCACGGCGCCGAAGGCCGTGCGCAGCAGGTCGTGCTCGGCCACCGCCTGCTCGACCGCCCACCTCAGCGCGACGACGTCCAGCGGGCCGTCGATGCGGACCCACGCCGTCAGCGCCGCCGACGGATCGGCCAAGGCAACCGCCCGCTGCTCGGGGCTCAATCCGCTCGACGCCAGCGCGGCGGCGGCGATCTCGGGGGTGTGGATCGCGTTCATCGGATCACCCCTCCCCGCCCAGCGCCGCGCGATCGAACATCGCGCCCATCGCCACGACGATCTTGCGCGGTCCCTCGTAGGGATCGCGCGCATGCGCCGCGAGCATGTTGTCCAGCATGATGACGTCGCCTTGCCGCCAATCCAGCCGCACCGCGCAGGCCTCGTAGGTCGCGCCGACGACGGCCATCGTCGCGTCGGGGATCAGCGAGCCGTCGCCGAACATCACGTGCCGCGGCATCCGTTCCAGCCCCACCAGCCCGAGCAGGTCCTCGCGGACCTGCGCCTCCAGGCAGCTGACGTGATGCAGCTGCACCTGGTTGAAGAACACCCGCTCCCCGGTCAACGGATGTTTGACCACCGCCGGGCATCGGGTGCGCGTCTGCAGCGTGTCGGCGTCGAGCCAGCGGAAGCCCGTACCGGCCCGCGTCAACCGCGCCTCGACCTCGGCACGGTCCGTGGTCTTGAAGAAGTCCTGCCACGACACGTCCAGCCGCGGCGTGAAGGTGCGGACGTACAGCAGCCCCTTGCGCTCGAATTCGTCGACCAGGTCGGTGGGCAGGCGCCGCAGCATCTCGCGGCAGTCGACGATGGGCGTCGCACCGCCGACCGGCGACGGCAGCTCGCAGAAGAACCACTGCTTGCGCGGCCAGCGCTCCAGGTGCGCGCTCTCGTTGTGGAACAGGATCATCTGCCGCTCGGGGTACGGCGTCGACCGGTAGGTGTTGCGACCGCCCTCCTTCTTCGGCAGGTCGCCATAGCCGCCGAACAGCTCGGGCTCGATGGTCTCGGCGAAGGCCTCGAACTCCTGCGGCGTCCGCAGCCCGAAGCCCCGCATCAGCAGGCCGCCATGCGACAGCAGCAGCGACTCGATGGTGTCGCGGTGCCGGCGCGCCCAGGCGACGGCGTCGATGTCCGGACTGGTGGCCTCGACGATCAGCGGGAAGCGGCGATCCCCGGCCAGCGTGGACAGACGCACGGCCGGCAACGTGGGCTCACCCGGCAGCGCGGCGACACCCGGTAGCGCGGCCAC
>NZ_JBQEOF010000004.1:139883-394263 GCF_052044995.1 Roseateles sp. 22389 | reverse complement strand
TGGCCGCGCCCTTGCCGAGCTTGGACAGCTTGTCGAGTTTGCTCAGCTTGTCGAGCTTGCCGGGCTTGTCGACGGCGGGCATGGGAAGGGAAGTCATGGTCGGCTCCTTGAAGGGCGGAGGAGAAGCAGGCGTCAGGCCGCCCGGCACGGCGTCGAGCAGCGCGTCGAGCGCCGCATCGGGCGCGGCCGCGGCGGCGCGCAGCAGCGCGCGCCAGCCTTGCGCGAAGGCCTCGACGCTGGCCCGCTCGTACAGCGCCGCGGCGAAGACCCACTCGGCGCGCAGGCCATCCGGCGTGTCGGTCACGAAGACGGCCAGGTCGAACTTCGAGGTGGCCGGCGGGCGCGACTCGAGTCGCAGGCTCAGCCCCGGCAGGTCCGTGCGCCCGGCCGGCGTGTTCTGGACGACGAACAGGGTCTGCACGAGCGGTCCATGTCGCCGCGTGCGCGGCACGCCGGCCGCGTCGACGATCTGGTCGAAGGGCATCGCGGCATGCTCGAAGGCGCTCAGGCTCAGGTCCCGCACCCGCGCCAGCCACTGGGCGAAAGTGCCGCCGCCCTCGCGCCGTGAACGCAGCGGCACGACATTGACGAAGAAGCCGATCAGGTCCTCGATCTCGGGCCGGTCGCGCCCCGCGACATCGGTGCCGATGACCAGGTCGTCGCTGGCGGCGCGGCGGTGCAGTGCCGCGAGGAAGGCGGCCAGCATCACCGCGAAAGGCGTGCTGCCTTGCGCGCGGGCCAGGTGCCCGATGGCTTCGGCTTCCTCGCGCGGCAGCATCAGCTCGATCGCCTCCCCGGCCATCGACGCCACGGCCGGTCGCTCGCGGTCGGGTGGCAGCGTCGACAGCACGGGCGCGCCGCGCAGCGTCTCGCGCCAGTGCGCGGCGAGCGCGGGAAGCGCCGCAGCGAGCTGGCGCGTCTGCCAACTGGCGTAGTCGGCGTACTGGACCGGCAGCGGCGACCAGGCCGGTGGCCGGCCCGCCTGGCGCGCGGCATAGGCGGTGGCCAGGTCGCGGACAAAGACGGCCACCGACCAGCCGTCGAAGACGATGTGATGAACGCCCAGCAGCAGTGCGTGGCGCTCGGGCGCCAGCCGCAGCAGCGTCGCGCGCAGCAACGGGCCGTCGGCGAGCTCGAACGCGATGCCCGCCATCGCGGCGAAGGCCTCGTCCAGCATCGCGGACCGGCGAGCCTCGGGCAGCGCCGACACATCCGTCAGCGGGAGCTCGAGCGCGAGCGGCGGCCGCGACACGGCCAGCGGCTCACCGTCGTCGTTCTCGGGATAAACGGTACGGAGCACCTCGTGTCGCTCGACGAGGTCGGTCAGCGCCGCCCGCAGCGCCGGCAGGTCCAGCGGACCCGACAGATGCAGCGCGGCCGTCATGTTGTAGGCGGGATGGGCCTGGCGCTCGGCGCGCGGCGTCAGCCGCTCGACCAGCCACAGCCGGCGCTGCGCCGGCGACAGCGGCATCGTGGTGCCCCGCGCGATGGGGAGCAGCGGTGCCGATGTCGGCATCGCCTCGCCCCCCTGCCGCAGCGCATCGACCCGCGCGGCCAGTGCGGCGAGCGTCGGTCCCTGGAACAGGTCGCGCAAGGCCAGGTTCACGCCGAACCGCGCCGTCACGCGCGACGCGAGCCGCGCCGCGGTCAGCGAGTTGCCGCCGACGGCAAAGAAGTGGCTCCTCGGAGTCAGGCGAAGGTCGCCGGCGTCCTCGAGCACCTCGTGCCAGATCGCGGCGAGCGCCTGTTCGGTATCGGTCAGCGCCGCATCGCCGCCTGCATGGGGTCCCGCGTGAGGTCCCGTATCGCGTTTTGCATCGCTTCCCGCGTCCAGCATTGCGTCGGACGCTGCACAAGGCGCTGCGTCGGATGCAGCGTCGAGCCTCCGAGGATCGGCGTCCTCCGCATCGACCGTGAAGCGACCGTCCGCATGCACCGCGTAGGCATCGAGGCTGTCGTCCTGCCAGCCGCGACGCGCCGCGCTGCGCTGGATCTTGCCGCTCGAGGTCTTGGGCAGTCCGCCGGGGTTCAGCAGGACGGTCACCCTCGGCGCCTCGCCGCAGACCTCGCCGACCACCGCAGCGATCGCATCGACCAGCGCCTGCGGCGTCACCGCCTTGCGCGTGGCGCGGGACACCTCGGCCGCGACGCCGATCGCATCGCCCGTCGGGCCGGGCACCGCGAACGCCGCGATGCGGCCCTTGCGCACGAGATCCAGCCGGGTCTCGAGCGCGGCCTCGATGTCCTGCGGATAGAGGTTGTGGCCGCGGACGATGATGAGGTCCTTGATGCGGCCGGTCACGTAGAGCTCGCCGTCCAGCACGAAGCCCAGGTCACCGGTGCGCAGCCAGCGATCCGGCCCCTCCTCCGCGAAGGTCTCGGCGCTGGCCTCCGGCCGGCCCCAGTAGCCGAGCGCGACGCTGGGCCCCTTCACCTGGATCTCGCCGATCTCGCCCGCGCCACGCGCCGTGGCGCTGGACGGATCGACGATCCGCAAGGCGTGATCGGGCGCGACGGCTCCGCAGCCGACCAGGCGCTGAGCGCCGACGTCACAGGCAACCGCCCCGCTCTCTCTCGTCGCGTCGCTTGACGCGATCACTCCTCTCGCGTGCGTCGCCGCGGCCGGCGCCGTCGCCGCCCCATCCTCCGGCAGCGGCTCGGCGATCCCGCGCTTCAAGGCCTCGCTCGAGAAAAGCCGCGACACCGCGCCGTGCGTGCGCTGGCTCCCGGTCACCAGCAGCGTCGCCTCGGCCAGGCCGTAGCTTGGCGTGACGGCACGCGCCGCGAAGCCGCACGGCGCGAAGGCGGCCTGGAAGGCCGAGACCGTGTCGGCGCGGACCGGCTCGGCGCCCGACAGCGCGATGCGCCAGGCGCTGAGGTCCCAGGCTGGCGGCGCGTTCCGGTCGGCGCGCGCGACGCGATCGGCGCACAGGCGATAGGCGAAGTCAGGCCCGGCGGCCACCGTGCCGCGATAGCGGTGCATCGCGTCCAGCCAGCGCGTGGGTCGCGCGAGGAAGGCGGCCGTGGTCATCAGCACCAGCATCCCGCCAGCGTGCAGCGGCTGCAGCAGGCCGCCGATCAGGCCCATGTCGTGGAACGGCGGCAACCAGCTCACGTAGACGTCCCGCGCGGTGGTGCCCAGCGTCGCCTGGATCGCGATCTCGTTGGCCATCAGGTTGCCGTGGCTGACCATCACGCCCTTGGGCGTGGACGTCGATCCGGACGTGTATTGCAGGAAGGCGATGTCAGCGGATCGCGGACGGTGCGGACGCCACGCATCGGCGCGTTCGGCGCGGATGTCGTCGACGGCCAGCAGCCGCGCGGCGCCGAGTGCCGCGATGCCGGCGATGCCCTCAATGCCGTCGAAGGCGCCGCCGTCGATGTCCGCTCGCGCGGCGAGGACCGCGGCCGCGCCCGCGTCGCGCGCAATGGCGCCGAAGCGCTGGAGGTGCTGCGGCCGGGCGGGCTCGGGCGGGAACACCGGCACCGCGATGAGGCCGGCGTACAGGCAGCCGAGGAAGGCGACGAGGTAGTCGTCCGTGCCCTCCAGCGCCAGCAGCACCCGCGCGCCCAGCGGCAGGTCGGCGTCCTGCAGCGCGGCAGCGACCGCCCGCGCGCGGCGCGCCAGCTCGGCGTAGCGCACGGGGCGGTCCCGGCCGTCGAGGCCGCCGTCGTCGAGCATCACGAGCGCGATGTCGTCCGGCCGCGTGCGCGCGAGTTCGTCGACGCGGTCGACGAGGGTCGCGGACGGCATCCCGGACGCCGTCGAGGCAGGCGCGGACGAGGCTCGCGGCGCGGCTATCGCGGCGTTGTCCGTCGCGGTGGGGTCCGTCGCAGTGGGGTCCGCCAAGGTGGCCGGAGAAATCGGAGGAACCGGAGAAAGGGACGAAAGGCTCTGCATCGCGGCAGTCATGTCGCGCTTCTTTCTGTGAGGAGGTCGGAGCGGCGGCGCCCGCTCACCCGGTTGACCCGGACGGCGGCGCGCTCACGCGAAGGCGTCGGTCGCGGGGACGGCGCGCGCGCCGGCGGCGCTCAGGTGGCAGGCCAGCGCGGCCAGCACCGCGCCCTCCTGCTGCCGCACGAAGAAATGGCCGCCGTCGAACCAGTCCAGGGTCATCGGCAGCGTGGACTCGGCCGACCAGGCGGCCAGCCGCTCCGGCGCGATCTCGTCCTGGCGACCGGCCAGCACGTGCAGCGGCACCGGCAAGGGCGCGCGCGCCTCGTGCTGGTAGCTCGCGCACACGCGGTAATCGGCGCCCAGCACGTCCAGGGTCAGCCGCAGCAGTTCCGCGTTCGCGAAGACCTCTTCCGGCGTGCCACCCTGACGGCGCAGGTCGGCCACCAGCGCGGCCTCATCGCCGATCACGCGCTGCAGGCGCGCCGTATCGCGACGCGACGGCGCCGCGCTGCCGGACGCGATCAGCGCCAGCGGCAGCCGCCCGCCGCGCTCGCGCAGACGCTGCGCCAGGCCATGCGCGAGCAGCGCGCCCATGCTGTGGCCGAAGAGCGCGAACGGCGTGGCCGGCGCCAGGCGCGGCGCGAGTTCCTCGCACAGCTGGTCGGCCAGCGCGTCGAAGTCCTCGACGAAGCGCTCGCCCAACCGGCCGCCCCGGCCCGGCAACTCCACCGGCGTGATCGCGATCCATCGCGGCAGCAGGCGCCGCCAGCGCAGGTACATCGTGGCGCTGGCGCCCGCGCAGGGCAGGCACAGCAACTGGACGGCCGTCTCGGACATCGATCACTCCGCCGCGGCGGCGCTGCCCGATTCCTGGCGCGCCATCCACTCGCGCAGCGACTTCGGACGCATGTCGGTCCAGGTGCGATCCACGAAGGCCAGCACCGTCTTCTTGTCGCCGCGCACGTCCGGCACCACGGACCAGCCGCCGGGGACCGCCTTCCAATGCGGCCAGATGGAGTACTGGTCTTCGTGGTTGACGAGAACGATGAAGGTGTCGTCTTCGCGATCGAAGCAGCTGGTGGACATGGAAACGCCTCTTGCAGGATGGGTGATGCCGGCGCCCTCCGGTCGATCCGGAGATGGCGGCTTGTCCTGTGAAGACGTTTCAGCGCGGGAGATGTTCATGGCGCCCGCGCCGACCCTCCCGGGTCAGTCGCAGGGCTCGGGCGGCGCGGTCGCGGCGGTGCCGTCGCCGCGCGGGGCGCGCGCGGGCACCTGTCCCGCGAGGTCCCAGAGCCGCGCCGCCTGCCGATGGGCGCGGCGATGCGCGGGATCCTCGGCCAGCCAGCGTTCGAGTTCGAGCCGGGCAGCGGCGTCGAAGCGCGCACGGTCGAACTCGCGTTGCACCCACGTCCAGGCGGCTTGCCAGACGGGATCGTCCTGCTCTTGTGTCATGGTGGGTTGGCGGCGGCGTGACCCGGAGTGAAAGGCCCGGGGCCGGTCGGCCCCAGGCGCGGGAGCTTACTCCAGGGACGCATCGCGGCGCGCGCCGGGCGCGCTTGCGGCGAGCGACGGGCGCGCGACGCGCGTCAGTCGTCGGCCAGCAGGTGCCGGCAGCCCGCGATCGCGCGCGCGGCGTCGGCGATCCAGGCGTTCACCAGGCCCAGCGCGCAGCCCATGCGCTTGGCGATCTCGCGCTGCGTCAGGCCCTCGAGGCGGTAGAGCTCGAAGGCCTGCCGCGTCTGCGCCGGCACGCCGGCCAGCGCCCGGTCGATCGAGCAGATCACCTGCTTGTCGCGCATCTGTTGCTCGGGGGACGCGGTATCGGGGATGTCCAACTCATCGGCCTCCACGTCGAAGCAGCGGTAGTTCGCCTCGACGCTGTGCTTGCGGCAGTAGTCCAGGGCCAGGTTGCGCACCACGCGGCTGCAGTAGCACAGCGGCCGGTCGGCCTGCCGCGGCGACTCGCCGTGGATCAGCTTCAGGTAGGCGTCCTGCAGCACGTCGTCCGCCTGCTCGGGCGTGCGGACGATGCCCTGGGCGATGCGCCGCAGACGCGGCCGGTTCTCGATGAAGACGTGAGCCAGCGTAGGCTCCACGCACGGGGTGGTCATGACAGGACGGCTCCCTGTGACTTCGAGGTCACCTAGATGATAATAATTCTCAACAAGACCGGACTCTACCGTCATCCGAGCCGATCTTTCCCTTTCCCGCCGACAAAAGAGGGACATGACACAAGCGCTTCATCCGGCAACAGATCGCGTCGAGCCGTTTCCGTCGCCGCCATCCTCGTGCTGGGAACGGCTCGCGCGCCTGGCGCCGCAACGCCTGGCGGCCATCGAGGCCTGCCTGATGCCCGCCCCCCATGCGCTGCCCGCTGGCGTCGCCGGGCGGGGGATGGATCTCGAGCAGCTGCAGGCGCTCGCGCAAGACCTGGTACCGGCGCTGGTGCCGCCCGCTTTGCAGCGGGCGAGCGCCTCACGGCAGCTCGGGCACCTCGGCGGCCGGCTGTGCGCGGAGGCGGCCATGGCCGCTGCGAGCGGGCGTCGCGTCGGTATCGGCATCGGCGAGTCCGGTGCGCCGCTCTGGCCGGCCGATCTGGTGGGGTCGATCTCCCACACGCGCGGCGGCGCTTGGGCCTGCGTCGGGCTGCGCCCGGGATGGTCGATGGTCGGCATCGACAGCGAATTGCTCGCCGATGCCGACGCCGTGCGCAGCATCGTCGAGCTGTGCTGTACCGCCGAGGAACGCCGGCGCTGGTTCCCGCAGGCGCCGGACCCGCTGCTGGCCACCCTGCTCTTCTCCGCGAAGGAGAGCGTCTACAAGGCCATCCACCCGGTGGTGCGGCGCTTCGTCGAGTTCGACGAGGTCGAGCTGGTGGCGCTCGACGCCGGCCGCAGCGCGCTGCGGCTGCGGCCGGTCCCTGGCGGGCCGCTGGCGGCGCGCTTCGACGGCTTCGAACTCACCGCCGTGGTCGCCGGCGACCAGGTCCACACCGCACTGGTCGCCGGCGCGTGACACCGGCCTCGATGCGCCGATCGAAGCCCACGCCGCGCTCGCGGCAGGCACCGATCACTGCGCCGGTCACGGCGCCGATCACTGCGTCTTGGCCGCCGCCACCAGCCGGTCCATCGCCTGGGCCGGCGTGATCGCGTCGCTGTTCCAGAACTGGCTGACCACGTCCTTGAGCGCGCCCTCGGCGGCGGCGCGGACCGCCATGCCGTGCGCGATCGACGGCAGCAGCGTGCCGGCCTTGCCCGCCTCCGCGAAGTCGGCGGCCGAGGCCTTGGCGCAGTCGTCGTAGCGCGCCAGGCTCACGCCCTGGTGCACCGGGATCGAGCCCTTCTCCAGGTTGAAGGACTCCTGCACCGCCGGCGACAGGATGGCCGAGGCCATGTCGCGCTGCGCCTGCTGGTTGGCCTCGCCCTTGACCTTGAACATCGCGAAGGAGTCGACGTTGAAGGTGTAGGACTTCGCGGTGCCGGGCGCGGGCACGCACAGGAAGTCCTTGCCCGCGGTCTTGCCGGCGGCCAGGAATTCGCCCTTGGCCCAGTCGCCCATGATCTGCATCGCGGCCTCGCCCTTCATGACCATGGCCGTGGCCAGGTTCCAGTCGCGGCCCGGCGCATTGCGGTCGGTGTAGGCCTTCAGGCGACGGAAGGTCGCGAGCGACTTCTCCATCGTCGGGCTCTTCAGGCTGGCCGGGTCGAGCTGGATCAGCGCCTTGCGATAGAAGGCCGGGCCGCCGGTGCCCAGCACCACCGTCTCGAAGGTGGTGAAGTCCTGCCAGGACTGCCCGCCGTGGGCCAGCGGGATCACGCCGGCCTTCTTCAGCGCGTCGGCCGCGGTGAAGAACTCGTCCCAGCTCGTCGGCGGCTTGACGCCGGCCTTCTTCATCACCTCGGGATTGATCCAGAGCCAGTTGACGCGGTGCACGTTGACCGGCACGGCGATGTAGTGGCCCTTGTACTTCACGATGTCGCTGATGACCGGCAGCAGCAGCTCGTCCCAGCGCTCGGCCTTGGCGACGCTGTCGATGTTGGCCAGCATGCCTTCGGCGGCCCAGTCCTGCAGCAGCGGGCCCTTGATCTGCGCGGCGGTCGGCGCGTTGCCGGAGATGGCGCGCGACTTCAGCACTGTCATCGCCGCGTCGCCGGCGCCGCCGGCCACCGCGAAGTCCTTCCAGTGGTGGCCCTTGGCCTGCAGCGAGTCCTTCAGGCCGGAGATGGCCTTGGCCTCGCCACCGCTGGTCCACCAGTGCAGCACTTCCAGGTCGCCGGCGCGCGCCGGGCCGGCCAGCGCGCCCAGGGCCGCGAACGCGGCGGTGGCGAGCACGGCGCGTCGGGTCAGGTGAATGGTCTTCATCGTTTGTCTCCTTTTGTGGTCTGGGGGTGGATCGGAAGGATGGGCAGGCGCCGTCAGTCGATGCAGCTGGTGCTGTCGCGCACCACCAGCTCGACCGGCAGGGTCACGGTCAGCGCCTCCGGCGTCGGCAGCTCCAGCAGCAGCTCGACGCCCTTGACGCCCAGCGCCGTCTTGTCGACGCGGACAGTGCTCAGCGGCGGGTGGCTGACAGCGGCGCCGCCGATGTCGTCGAAGCCGATGACGGCGATGTCCTCGGGGATGCGCAGGCCGGCGTTCAGGCACTGCCGCAGGGCCACCAGGGCGGCGCTGTCGTTGAAGCAGACCACCGCGTCGGGCCGGCGGCGGCGGTCGAGCAGGCTGCGCATGGCCGCGGTGATGCCGGCCTCGCCGTCGCCCAGCTGCGGCGCGATGATCTCCAGGTCCGGGTCGGCCTGGACCTTGGCCTCGAACAGCGCCCGCCGGTAGCCGCGGGCGCGCTGCTCCAGGCTGTAATGCGCCGGCGAGCCCGAGATCAGCGCGATGGTCCGCCGCCCGCTGCGCAGCAGGTGGCTGGTGGCCAGGAAGCTGCCGTGCTGATGGTCCGGGTTGACCGAAGTCATGCCGCGGCGATGCATGTCCACCAGCACCATCGGCTTGCCGCTGCGCTTGAGCGCGTCCAGCACCTCGGGCTCGAAGTAGCCGACGCACAGGTAGGCGTCGAGCTGGTGGACGCGCACCTGGTCGATCACCGGCTGCTCCGGCCCGGCCACGAGGAAGGAGAGCGACAGGCCTTCTCTCTTGCAGGCCTGCTCGGCGCCGTGGAGCACCGCCGAGAAGAAGGGGCTGGACGCCAGCGTGTTGTGCTGGCTGTGCAGCAGGAAGCCGATCCGGCGGATCTTCTTCTTGCGCAGGTGGTTGACGTCGTAGCCGAGACGCATGGCGGTCTCGCGCACGATCTGGCGGGTCTGCTCCGACAGGCCGGACTGGTTGCGCAGGCCGCGCGAGACGGTGCCGATGGACAGGCCGGCGGCCTTGGCGATATCGCGGATGGTGATGCTGCTCATGGGTTGGGGGCGATTCTTGGAAAGCCCGTTTCAAGGGTCAACGAAGTCGCACGAGTTTCCCAACTGTTTAGGACGGTTCGCTAAACACCCCAATCCTGACGACGATCGCTTCAGTTATTGACGCGATCGTGCTTCCGGCAGGACGCGGTCGTTCTCGCTCAACCCGCCGCCCAGCGCCTTGTAGAGCGCGATGGCATTGCCGATCTCCTCCCCGCGCAGGTCCAGCGCCGCCTGCCGGGCGGCGTACAGCTGCCGCTGGGCGTCCAGCACCTCCAGGCGGCTGTCGACACCGGCCCGGTAGCGCAGCTCCGCGAGCGCCGCCCGGCGGTCAGCCGCCTGCACGACACGCTGCTGCGCCTCGGCCTGGCGCGCGTAGCGCTCCCGGCCGGACAGGCCGTCGGCCACCTCGCGGAAGGCCGCCTCGATGGCGCGTTCGTACTCCAGCACCGCGGCGGACTTGCGCAGCTCGGCCAGCCGCACTTCCCTCCGCAGCTGGCCGGCATGGAACAGCGGCTGCGTGATCTGCGGCGCGAAGGACCAGACGCCGGAGCCGCCCCTGAACAGGTCCTTCAGCCCCGGACTCGCAGTCCCCACCGACGCCGTGAGCGAGATCCGCGGGAACAGCGCCGCGCGCGCCACGCCGATCTCGGCGTTTGCCGCCACCAGCGCGAGCTCCGCCTGGCGCAGGTCCGGGCGCCGTGCCAGCAGCTGCGACGGCAGGCCTGCGGGCAACTGCGTGATCACGGCCGCCTCCATCAGCGACGCGCCCTCAGGCAGGTCCGCCGGCAGCGGCTGGCCGACCAGCTGGGCGAGCGCATGGCCACGACGCTCGGCCTCGCGCTGTCGCGCCTCGCGGTCGGCCTCCGAGGACGCCACCTGCGCCTCGGCCTGCGCGAGCTCGAGCGCGCCCGTCTGGTTCGCGGCCCGGAGCTGGCGGACCAGCGCGAGCGAGCCGCGCCAGTCCTCGACGGTGCGCGTGGCCAGCGCCAGCTGCGCCTGCGCCAGCCGCTCGGCGAAGTAGGCCTGGGCCACCGCGCCGACCAGCGCGATGCGCGCCGCGTCGCGTCCCTGCGCCGAGGCCAGATAGCGTGCCAGCGCCGCGTCCGAGGACGCGCGGACCCGGCCGAACAGGTCCAGCTCGAACGCGGTGATGCCGACGCTCGCGCCCGCCTGGGTCTGCGTCGCGCGCTGGCCGCCGGCGTTGACGCGTTCGCGCGTCATCGAGACGCCGGCATCCAGGTGCGGCAGCTCGGCCGCCTTCTGGACGTCGTATTGCGCGCGCACCATCTCGACGTTGAGCGCGGCCAGGCGCAGGTCGCGGTTGTGGGTCAGCGCCAGCTCGATCAGCCGCTGCAGCGCCGGGTCGTTGAACATGGATCGCCAGCCGAGGTCGGCGGCGGTCCGGTCGGTCACCGGATCGTCCCGCAGCGGATAGGCGGCGGGCACCGGGCTGGCGGGGCGCTCCAGCGGCGGCGTCAGCGCGCAGCCGGTCAGCATCGCGGCCGCCGCGAGGGCGATGAACATCATCTTCATGCGGGCTCCCGGGAGGAATGGCGGTTGTTGTTGTCGTCGTTGCCGTCGTCGCTGCCACTGCCGGCGCGCGGGCCGGCCGGGGTCGACGCGGATCGCCCGCGCCACGCGGCGAGGCGCTCCTGCAGGCGCATCACGAAGACGAAGAACACCGGCACGAACACCACCGCCAGGACCGTGGCGCTGACCATGCCGCCGAAGACGCCGGTGCCGATGGCGCGCTGGGTCTCGGCGCTCGCGCCGGAGGCCAGCATCAGCGGCACCACGCCCAGCACGAAGGCCAGCGAGGTCATCAGGATCGGCCGCAGGCGCATCCGCGCGGCGGTCACCACGGCGTCGACCAGGCCATGGCCCTCCTCCCGCAGCTGCTTGGCGAATTCGACGATCAGGATCGCGTTCTTCGCCGACAGCCCGATCACCGTGATCATCCCGACCTTGAAGAAGACGTCGTTGGGCAGGCCGCGCAGCAGCACCGCCGCGACCGCGCCGATCAGGCCCAGCGGGACGACCAGCATCACCGACAGCGGGATGGACCAGCTCTCGTAGAGCGCCGCCAGCACCAGGAAGACGACCAGCATCGACAGCGCCAGCAGCATCGGCGCCTGCGCCGCGGACTCGCGCTCCTGCAGCGACTGGCCGGTCCATGCGACGGTGAAGCCCGGCGGCAGCTGCGCCGCCAGCCGTTCCATCTCGGCCATCGCCTCGCCGCTGGAGGTCGGGTAGTTGGCGCTGCCCGAGAGGCGCGCGGCCAGGTAGCCCTGGTACCGCGCCAGCTGCAGCGGCGTCTCGCTCCAGATCGGCCGGACCAGCTCCGACAGCTGCACCAGGCCGCCGGCGCCATTGCGCACGGTGAGCTTGAGCACGTCGTCCAGCTGCATGCGGGCCGGCGCGTCGGCCTGCACGATCACCGGCTGCATCCGGCCCCGGTTCGGGAAGTCGTTGACGTAGAGCGAGCCCATCGCCGTGGACACGGTGTCGCTGATGTCGTTGAACTCGACGCCCAGCGCCTGCGCCTTCTGGCGGTCGATCTCCAGCCGCACGCCGGTGCCCGGCGGCAGACCTTCCGGATACACGCCGGTCACCGCGCTGCTCTGCGCCGCCAGCTCCAGCAGCCTGGCCTGCGCCGCCTGCAGCGCCGCAGCGCCCTGGTGGCCCTGGTCGACCAGCCGCATCGTGAAGCCGTAGGAATTCCCCAGCTCCTCGATGGCCGGCGGCATCAGGCTCATCACCATGCCCTCGGTGCCGGCCAGCGCCTCCTGGGCGCGCCGGGCCTCGTCGGCCGTGGTGGCGCCGTCGCGGCGGTCCCAGGGCTTCATGTTGGTGAAGGCCATTGCCGCGTTCGGGCCGGAGCCCGAGAAGCCGAAGCCCAGCACCGCCATGTTGCTGTCGACGCCGGGGCGCGTGGCCAGGTGGCGCTCGTAGGCGCGGATCGAGTCCATCGTGCGCTCGGTCGTCGCGTCCGAGGGCAGCTGGAACATCGTCATGAAGTAGCCCTGGTCCTCCTCCGGCAGGAACGAGGACGGCAGCATGCGCAGCGCCGCGACCAGCGCGCCCGACAGCGCCAGGAAGACCAGCATCATCCGCCCGCTGCGCGCGACCAGCCGCAGCACGCCGGACTCGTAGCGGCGCGTGAGCCGGTCGAAGCGCCGGTTGAACCAGCCGAAGAAGCCGCGCTTCTCATGGTGGCCGGCCGGGATGGGCTTGAGCAGCGTGGCGCACAGCGCGGGCGTCAGGCTCAGCGCGAGGAAGGCCGAGAACAGGATGGACACCGCCATCGACAGCGCGAACTGCTGGTAGATCACGCCGACCGACCCGCTGGAGAAGGCCATCGGCAGAAACACCGCGGTCAGCACCAGCGTGATGCCGACGACCGCGCCGGTGATCTCCTTCATCGCCTTGACCGTCGCCTCGCGCGGTCCCAGGCCCTCCTCCGCCATCAGGCGCTCGACGTTCTCGACGACCACGATCGCGTCGTCCACGATGATGCCGATCGCCAGCACCATGCCGAACATGGTCAGCACGTTGACCGAGAAGCCGGCCACCAGCATCACCGCCAGCGTGCCCAGCAGCGCGATCGGCGCGACGATCGCCGGGATCAGCGTGTAGCGCAGGTTCTGCAGGAACAGGTACATCACGAGGAAGACCAGCACCATCGCCTCGAGCAGCGTGTGCACGACCTGCTCGATCGAGAGCTTCACGAAAGGCGCCGTCTCGAACGGCACCGAGTAGCTCAGCCCCTTGGGCAGCGCCGGCTTGAGCTGCTCGATCCGGTCCAGCACCGCCTGCGCGGTCTTGACCGCGTTGCCGCCCGGCGCCAGCTGCACCGCGAGCGCGGATGCCGCCTTGCCGTTCTCGCTGATGACGAAGCCGTAGGACTGCGCGCCCAGCTCGACCCGGGCGACGTCGCGCAGCAGCAGCCGCGAGCCATCGGCATTGGCGCGCAGCACGATGGACGCGAACTCTTCGGGCGAGCCGAGCTGGCCTTCCACCGTCAGCGGCACCGTCACTCGCTGGCCCCCGGCGGCGGGCGAGTCACCCAGCCGCCCCGGCGAGATCTGCACGTTCTGGCGCGCGATGGCGCCACTGACGTCCGACATGCTCAGTCCGTAGCCGATCAGCTTGACCGGGTCGACCCAGACCCGCATCGCCTGCTCCGCGCCGAACAGCTGCACCCGGCCGACACCGTCGATGCGGCGTAGCTCCTCCACGGTGTTGCGCGCGAGGTAGTCGCTCAGCGCGGTCTCGTCGACGCCGCCGTCGTCGGCCCGCAGGCCGATGATCATCAGGAAGGAGGACGAGGCGGACTCGACGACCAGGCCGTTCTGGCGCACCGCCTGCGGCAGCCGGGCCTCCACGGCCTTGATGCGGTTCTGCACGTCGACCTGCGCCATCGCCGGATCGGTGCCCGGCTTGAAGGTCGCGGTGATGCTGGCCTGGCCGGAGGTGTCGGCGGTGGACTCGAAGTAGAGCAGCCCCTTCACGCCGGACAGCTCATGCTCGATGAGGCTGACGACGCCGTCGTTCAGCGACTGCGGCGTCGCGCCGGGCGAGGTGGCGGAGATGGTCACCGACGGCGGCGCCACCGAGGGATAGCGGGCGATCGGCAGTTGCGGCAGCGCGATCAAGCCGAACAGGACGATGAACAGCGCGATGACCCAGGCGAAGACGGGCCGCTGGATGAAGAACTGAGGCATGGGTCGCTCCTCAGCGCACGGCCGCGGTGGAGGCGGCGGCCAGCGGCGATGCGGCCTCGCTCGCGACCACCTGCGTCTTCACGCCTTCGACCAGCCGGTCCATCCCGGTGACGACGACCCGGTCGCCGGCGCGCAGGCCGGCGCTGACGCGGTAGTGGCGGTCGACCAGCTCGCCCAGCTGCACCGTGACGCGGCGAGCCTCGCCGGCGCCTGACAGCACCCAGACCTGCGTGCCCATGGCGCCGCGCTGCACCGCCTGCTGCGGCACGCGCAGCGCCTGGTCATAGGCGCTGCTCGACAGGCGGGCTCGCACGAACATGCCGGGCAGCAGCTCGCGGCGGGGGTTGTCGACCAGCACGCGCATCAGCACGTCGCCCGTGCCCGCGTCCACGGACATGCCCGAGAACAGCACGCGCGCCTTCAGGTCGAGCGGCGCGCCGTCGTCGCCCAGGACGGTGACGGGCACGCCGGCACCCACCCCTTCTTCGGCCCGGCCCTTGCCGGCGGTCTCGAGCCGGCGCCGCAGCGGCGCGAGCGCGGCCGCGGGCTGGCGCACGTCGACATAGACCTGGTCGATCTGGACGATGCGCGCCAGCGGCGTGGCGTCGGTCGCGGCGACCAGCGCGCCCTCGGTCTGCAGGGCCTGGTCGATGCGGCCGGCGATCGGCGCCTCGACGGTGGAGAAGGCCAGCTCGAGCTGCCGGCGCCGATGCGTGGCGCGGGCCTGCGCCACGTCGGCGGCGGCGAGGTCGCGCTCGGTGGTGGCGTCGTCGAAGGCCTGGCGGCTGACGGCCTCGGCACGGGCCAGCGGCGCCAGCCGATCGTGCTGCTGCTGGGCCCGCGCGAGCGCGGCCTCGGCCCGCTGGAGCGCCGCGGCCGCGATGGCGGCCTCGGCCTGGAACGGCGCGGCATTGATCGCGAACAGCGGCTGCCCGGCGCGCACCTCGGCGCCCTCCTGGAACAGCCGGCGCTGCACGATGCCGCTGACCTGCGGCCGGATCTCGGCCACGCGCAGCGCGGCGACGCGGCCGGGGAAATCCTCCGAGACGGTCAGCGCCTCGGGCTTCAGCGTGGTCACCGTCACGGCGGGCGGCGGTGCCGGCGGCATCTCGCCGGCCTCCATCCCGCACGAGGCCAGCAGGCTCGCGGCCAGGGCGCCCGCGCCGCGCCGGACCCAGGGCGTTCGATTCTTCATGTTCACGTCGCTTTCAGACTTCAGGGACAGCGGCGATCGCCGTCGCCAAGGGGCCGGAGTCTGGACAGCGTCGATGGAGGCCGGGCTGAGGAACTGTGGAGATTCGATGGAGCGGCGATCGTCGGAGGAGAATCCGCGCCCATGACGGATGCCTTCACCAGTTCCCTCGTGCTGATCGTCGAGGACGAGCCCGAGATCGCCGACATCCTCCAGGCCTACCTGGAGCGCGAGGGCCTGCGCACCGCGCGCGCCACCGACGGCCGGCGCGCGCTGGAGCATCACCTCGCGCTCAAGCCCGACCTGGTGCTGCTGGACGTGCAGATGCCGCTGCTGGACGGCTGGCAGGTGCTGGCCGCGATCCGCCAGCGCGGCGACACACCGGTGATCCTGCTGACCGCGCTGGACCAGGACGTCGACAAGCTGACCGGGCTGCGCATCGGCGCCGACGACTACGTCGTCAAGCCCTTCAACCCGGCCGAGGTGGTGGCGCGCGTGCAGGCGGTGCTGCGCCGCGCGGGACGGCCCAGCCGCCCGCCCGCGCCGGTGCTGCGCGTGGCGCCGTTCGAGATCGATCTGGAGAACCATGTCGCGACCGCCGAGGTCGGCGGCCTGCCGCAGCGGCTGTCGCTGACGCTGACGGAGTTCCGGCTGCTGGCCGAGATGGCCCGCCATCCGCGGCGCGCCTACAGCCGCGCCGAGCTGCTCCAGGCCTGCCTGCCCGAGGGCGACGCGCTCGAGCGCACCGTGGACAGCCACGTCAGCAAGCTGCGCCGCAAGCTCGAGGACCTGGGCGTCGAGGGCGTGCCGGCCAGCGTGCGGGGCATCGGCTACCGCTTCCGGGAGGTCGAATGAATCCCGCGCCGGCGCGCCGGCGGGCGGAGCTCCCTGCCGGCGGGCTGAGCCGGCAGATCGTGCTGTCGATGACGATGGTCGCGTTCTGGCTGACGGTGCTGGTGATCAGCACCTCCTTCGCCTTCTATTACGTGCTGTCGCGGGTGCAGCCCGAGATCATGGAGACCGACTCCATGGCGTTGACGCCGCCCGAGATCGTCTGGATGGTGCTCACCACGATCGCGGCGATGGCGGGCGCGGCCTGGGTCGCCTCGCGGCTGGCGCGACGCATCCTGGTGCCGCTGAACTCGGTGGCGGACTGCATCCAGCAGGTCGCCGCCGGCGACCTCAGCGCCCGCGCCGTCGGTGGCGACCTGTCGCTGGGCGAGGCCTCGCGGCTGGTCGAGGACTTCAACTCGATGGCCGACCAGCTCGAGCGCGTCACCCAGGAGAAGGCGCAGTGGAACGCGGCGATCGCCCATGAGCTGCGCACGCCGGTGACCATCCTGCGCGGCCGTCTGCAGGGGCTGGCGGACGGTGTCTTCGAGCCGTCCGAGGCGCAGTTCCGCAAGCTGCTGTCGCAGGTGGAGGGCCTGTCCCGACTGATCGACGACCTGCGCACGCTGGGCCTGTCCGAGAGCGGCCACCTGCACCTGCAAATCGTCGAGACCGACCTCGCCGAGGAAGTGCGCAAGGTTGTCGACGTGTACGAGCACGCGATGGCGGCGGCCGGCCAGCGCGTCGTCCTCGACCTGCCGCCGGGCCGCGCCCACGTCGATCCGGTGCGCCTGCGACAGGTGCTGCTGGCCCTGCTCGAGAACGCCCGCAAGTACGCGGTGCCGGGCGTCGTGCGCGTGCATGCGGGCGTGAGCCGCGGCGTCTGCGTGCTGCGCGTCGAGGACGAGGGACCGGGCGTGCCGGCGGCCGTCGCGCAGCGCGTCTTCGAGGCGTTCTGGCGCGCGGAGAGCTCGCGCTCGCGCGACAGCGGCGGCACCGGATTGGGATTGGCGGTGGTCGGCGCGATCGCGCGCGCGCATCGCGGCCACGCGGTGTGCGTGCCGTCGCCGCTGGGCGGGACGGCGATCGAGCTGACCTGGCCGGACACGCCGGCCGGGACTCAGGCGTAGGAGCCGCCGAGCGTTGACGTTGACGTTGACGTTGACGTCGGCGTCGACGTCGGCATCAGCGAGCGATAGAAGGCCTCGATCCGGGCGACCGCCAAGTCGCGGTCATAGGGCGACAGGTCATAAGCGACGCGGGACCGCACCCGGCCATGCCCTGGCAGGCGCAGGCCGCGGATGCTCGCCTGCAAGGCCGTGCCCAGCGCGGTGACGTCCTCCACCGGCACGAGCGTCGCCGGCGCGTCCGACAACAGCTGCTGCAGCCCGTTCGTGCGCGTGGCCACGATGGGCAGCCCGGCGCGCATCGCCTCCAGCACCGCCAGCGGCAGCGCCTCCTCGCGCGAGGGGGAGACGAACAGGTCCATGTCCTCCAGCACCGCGTCGACGTCGTCGCGGAAGCCGAGGAAGTGGATGCCGGGATGACCCGCGGCCAGCCGCTTCAGCGCCCTCGCCTCCCGACCCTCGCCGAGGATGGCCAGCACCGCGTGGCCCGGCGCATGCCGCGAGAACGCACGGATCAACAGATCGACCCCCTTGCTGCGATGCAGCCGGGCGACGGTGCCGACGAGCACCTGGTCGTCGGCCAGCTTGAGCTGCTCGCGCAGGCCCGGCCGTCGCGGCGCTTCGCCCAGCGCCTTGGGCTGATCCGATCGCGGCGGCCAGTTGTAGATCACGCGCGCCGCGCCGAGGTAGTCGCCGAGCGAGTCCCACTGCGCCTGGTTGACGCAGATCAGGCCGTCGAGCCGCTCGTGGTGATGGGCCTTGTAGCCGACGTGCAGCGTGCCGAAGCGCAGCGCCGCCTCGCAGCGGGCGACGGTCTTGCAGGCGGGGCCGAGGTGGCCGTGGCAGAGGTCCGCGCCCAGCCGGCGCAGCAGCGCATCCAGGCGGGTGCCGCGCCACAGCGGGAGCGCCAGCACGTGGTGGTCGACGCCCGCCGGCATGGCGCGGCACAGCGCCGTGCTGCCGCGGGTGACCACGTGGACGCGGTGGCCGGCCGCGGCCTGCGCGGCGGCGAGGTCGAGCGCATGCCGCTCCGCGCCGGCCAGGCGGGACGAGAAGACGACATGGACGATGGTCAGCGGAGGAAGTGAGGGGGAAGCCATGGCGCCCAGTCTGGGACGCCTGCATGGACCCTTCGTGGACGGATCGTGGAGAGATGATGGAGGGCCCGGCCCACCCCGGCTCCGCTCACTCGATCTGGACGTTCGCGTCTTTCACCAGCTTCGCGAACCTGCTGGTCTCGCTGCGGATCTGCGCGGCCAGTTGCTCGCTGCTGCCGCCGGTCGGCTCGGCGCCGATCTCGTCCATGCGCTTGCGGAACTCCGGCGCCTGGATCACCTTCACCATCTCCGCGTTCAGGCGGGCGACGATGTCCCGGGGCGTCGCCGCCGGCGCCAGCACGCCGAACCAGGTGCCGATGTCGAAACCTTTGAGCCCCGCTTCCTCCAGCGTCGGCACGTCGGGCAGCGCGCTGGAGCGCCGGGCCGTCGTGACCGCCAGCGCGCGCAGCTTGCCGGCCTTGATGTGCGGCAGCACCGGCGTGATGGTGTCGAAGGACATCTGGATCTGCGCGCCCAGCAGGTCGGTGGCGAGCGGGCCGCTGCCCTTGTAGGGCACGTGCAGGAGCGTGGTGCCGGTGGCGTTCTGGAACTGGGTGCCGATCAGGTGCTGCGCGGTGCCGTTGCCGTTGGAGCCGTAGCTCCATTGGCCTGGATGGGCCTTCAGCGCCGCGACCAGCTCGGCCACCGACTTCGCCGGCGTCGCGCCCGCATTGACGACCAGCACGTTGGGCACCAGCGCCAGGCCGGTGATCGGCACGAAGTCCTTCTGGAAGACGTAAGGCAGCTTCTTGTAGACGCTGCTCGCGATCGTGTGGTGGACCGCGCCGATCAGCAGCGTGTAGCCGTCGGGCTTTGCCTTGGCGACGTAGTCGGCTCCAAGCGTCGCGCCCGCGCCGGGGCGGCTCTCGACGATCACCGGCTGGCCCAGGCTCTGCTGGAGCTTCTCCGCCAGCGCGCGGGCCAGCACGTCGGTGGTGCCGCCGGCGGGGAAAGGCACGACCAGGGTGACCGGCTTGGTCGGCCAGGGCTGGGCGAAGGCCGGCGGTGCGAGCAGCGCGGGCGCGGCGACGGTCAGGCCGATCGCGGTGGCGAGCAGCGCGCGCCGGGCGCGGTGGAGGGACGTGAGGCTCATGGGGTCTCCTGGTCGATGGCTCTGGGGCCACTCGGGCGGGTGCGGCCCTCACCCCTGCCCTCCCGCAAGCGGGAGAGGGAGCAAGACAGGTGAGCGGCTGCGCGGTGCGACGTGGTGCTATGCGGCGTGGCGGAGCGCGGCGATCACTGCGGCGGTGACATCGGTGGTCTTCGCCTGGCCGCCGAGGTCGCCGGTGTGCAGCGCCGGATTGGCGGTCACCGATTCGATGGCACGCATCAGGCGCCGGGCGGCGTCGTCCTCGCCCAGGTGTTCCAGCAGCATCACCGCCGACCAGAAGGTGCCGATCGGATTGGCCAGGCCGCGGCCCATGATGTCGAAGGCCGAGCCGTGGATCGGCTCGAACATCGAGGGATAGCGGCGTTCCGGGTCGATGTTGCCCGTCGGCGCGATGCCCAGGCTGCCGGCGAGCGCGGCCGCCAGGTCGCTGAGGATGTCCGCATGCAGGTTGGTCGCGACGATGGTGTCCAGCGTCGCCGGTTTGTTGACCATGCGCGCGGTCGCGGCGTCGACCAGCTCCTTGCCCCAGGTGACGTCGGGAAACTCCACGGCGACCTGCGCGGCGATCTCGTCCCACATGACCATCGCATGGCGCTGCGCGTTGCTCTTGGTGATCACCGTCAGCAGCTTGCGCGGCCGGGACTGCGCCAGCTTGAAGGCGAAGCGCATGATCCGCTCGACGCCGGCGCGCGTCATGACGGACACGTCCGTCGCGGCCTCGATCGGATGGCCCTGGTGGACGCGGCCACCGACACCGGCGTACTCGCCCTCGGAGTTCTCGCGCACGATCACCCAGTCCAGGTCGCGCGGTCCGCAGCGCTTGAGCGGCGCGTCGATGCCGGGCAGCACGCGGGTCGGCCGCACGTTGGCGTACTGGTCGAAGCCCTGGCAGATCTTCAGCCGCAGGCCCCACAGCGTGATGTGGTCCGGGATGTCCGGATCGCCGGCCGAGCCGAACAGGATCGCGTCCTTGTCGCGCAGCGCCTCCAGGCCGTCGGCCGGCATCATCTCGCCGTGCGCGCGGTGCCAGTCGCCGCCCCAGCCGAACTGCTCGAAGTCGAAGCGGAAGCGATCGGTCGTGGCGGCGAGCGCCTCCAGCACCTCGCGGCCGGCGGGAATGACTTCCTTGCCGATGCCGTCGCCGGGGATCGTGGCGATGCGATAGGTCTTCATGGGAATGGGTCTCCGGTCTCGTGTCCAGGGCGGCCTCGGCTGAGGCCTCTCGGGATCGACTCTAGGGAGCGGCGACTGCCATGGATCGCGGCTACATTCAAGCCGTCCTTAACCTGGATTCAACAATCGGAGGGGCATCGGCATGGCGTCCAAGACCTCGCCGCGCAGGGAAGCCGCGGCCATGCCCGTGGCGGCGATCCCGCCGGCGGACCTGAGCTTCTTCTCGACGCTGTGCAGCGCCGGCAGCCTCAGCGCCGCCGCGCGCGAGCTCGGCATCACCACCGCCGCGGTGAGCAAGCACCTGACGCAGATGGAGAGCCGGATCGGCACGCCGCTGCTCAGCCGCACGACGCGCCGCATGAGCCTGACGCAGGAAGGCGAGCTCTACCTGGACCATGCGCGGCGCATCCTGGCCGCGATCGACGACCTGCAGGAACTGCTCAGCGCCAGCGGCGGCACCGCGAGCGGCCTGCTGCGGGTGAACGCGACGCTGGGCTTCGGCCGCACGCACATCGCGCCGCTGATCTCGAGCTTCGCGCGCCAGCATCCGAAGCTGCAGGTGCAGCTGCAGCTGTCGGTCAATCCGCCGCCGCTGCACGAGGACGCCTTCGACGTCTGCATCCGTTTCGGCCCGCCGCCCGATGCGCGGGTCATCGCACGGCGGATCGCGTCCAACCGCCGGCTGCTGTGCGCGTCCCCCGCCTACCTGAAGCGGCATGGCACGCCGAAGACGCCGGCCGAGCTGGTGCGTCACGACTGCATCGGCATCCGCCAGGGCGAGGAGGCCTATGGGCTGTGGCGACTGAGCGCGCGGCGCGGCCGCAAGACGGTGACCGAGGCGGTGAAGACGCGCGGCGCGCTGACCACCAACGACGGCGAGATCGCGGTGAACTGGGCGCTCGACGGTCACGGCATCCTGATGCGCGCGGAATGGGACATCGCGCGTTTCCTCGCCAGCGGGCGCCTGGTGCAGGTGCTGTCCGACTGGGAGACACCGGACGCCGACATCTATGCCGTCTATCCGCAGCGCGTCCAGGGAACGGCCCGGGTCCGGCAATTCGTCGAGCACCTGGCGCAGGCGTTCGGAGCGCTCACGCGCAGTCCATGAGCCCGATGCGCCGGTCTGTCGCGCGATGGCCGCATGACGCCGCGGCCAGCGCTATGGTGCCGCCCTGCCGCGTCGACCCGGCGCGGTATTGCGAACCAAGGAGTACGTCATGAGTTTCTTCGGCTTGCTGTGCTGGCTGGTCCTGTTCGTGCTGTGCTGGCCGCTGGCCTTGCTGGCGCTGGTGATGTGGCCGATCGTGTGGCTGCTGACGCTGCCGTTCCGGCTGATCGGCCTGAGCGTCGAGGCGGTCTTCGCCTTGCTCAAGGCCATCCTGTTCCTTCCAGCCCGGGTGCTGGGCTGGCGCGAGACACGCTGAAGGGCTCCGCCGCGGACCCGCGGCGACAACGATGGCCGCCATGCCCTAGCATCGACGGCCGCGACGATCAAGACCGCCGGCCCGTCGTCTCCCGCAGCCCCATGGGGTCTTGGGAATGCCGCGGCCCGGCCTCAACTGGCAGGCTTTCGCTTCACATGACAAGGGGCAGACGATGAGCGCACATGGACTTCTGGACCAATTGCTGAGATCTGGACGGGACCTGCTCGAAGGCCGCGGCGGCGGCATGGGCCGCGGGGGATCGGGCGGGCTCGGCGGGCTGGGCAGCCTGGGCGACCTCGCCAATCTCGGCGGCCTGGGCAAGCTGGGAGCCGGCGCCGGTGCGGCCGGTGTGCTGGGTGCGCTGCTGGGCAGCAAGCGCGGCCGCAGCTACGGCGGCAAGGCCTTGAAGTACGGCAGCATCGCGGCGCTCGGGCTGATGGCCTACAAGGCCTACACGAGCTGGCAGGCGCAGCAGCAGGCCCAGGCGACGAGTGCCTCGGGCGGCGCGGACGCGGGACGGCCGGGCGGATCGACCGCTTCGGCGACGTGGACGCCGGGCGCCGTGGCGACTGCACCGCGCACGCTGGACCGCGTGCCGCCGGCGGAGGCGGAGCAGCACAGCCGCGCGGTGCTGCTGGCGATGATCGCGGCGGCCAAGGCCGACGGTCACCTCGACGACCGCGAGCGCGAGCTCATCGAGAACGAACTGGCCCGCCTGGACGGCGATGCCGAGCTGCGCCGCTGGCACGAGGACGCGCTGCGCCGGCCGCTCGATCCGGCGGCCGTGGCGCAGGCGGCCACGACGCCGGAGATCGCTGCCGAGATGTACCTGGCGACCCTGCTGATGGTCGACGAGACCAGCTTCATGGAACGCGCCTACCTCGACGAACTCGCCCGGCAGCTGAAGCTGCCCGACGGCCTCAAGGCGCAGCTCGAGGCGCAGGCACTGCAGTCGTGACGCTGGCGCGCCGGCCGCCGATCGCCATCCACGGCGAGGGCCGGCGGCTCGCGCGCAATCAGTAGTGGACGACCGAGCGGATCGACTTGCCTTCGTGCATCAGGTCGAAGGCCTCGTTGATGCCGGTCAGCGGCATGGTGTGGGTGACGAAGGGCGCGAGCTGGATGTCGCCGCGCATCGCCTCCTCCACCATGCCGGGCAGCTGCGAGCGGCCCTTCACGCCGCCGAAGGCCGTGCCTTTCCAGGTCCGGCCGGTCACCAGCTGGAAGGGGCGCGTCGAGATCTCCTGGCCCGCGCCCGCGACGCCGATGACGATGGACTGGCCCCAGCCGCGGTGCGCGCACTCCAGCGCCGCGCGCATCACATTGACATTGCCGATGCATTCGAAGGAGTGATCGACGCCCCAACCGGTCATCTCGACGATCACCTGCTGGATCGGCTTGTCGTGGTCCTTCGGGTTCACGCAGTCGGTCGCGCCGAAGACCTTGGCCAGCTCGAACTTGGACGGGTTGGTGTCGATCGCGATGATGCGGCCGGCCTGCGCCAGCTTCGCGCCCTGGATCACCGCCAGCCCGATGCCGCCCAGGCCGAACACGGCCACCGAGTCTCCGGGCTGCACCTTGGCGGTGTTCTTCACCGCGCCCAAGCCGGTGGTCACGCCGCAGCCGAGCAGGCAGACCTGCTCCGGGTTCGCCTCGGGATGGACCTTGGCCAGCGACACCTCCGCCACCACCGTGTACTCGCTGAAGGTCGAGCAGCCCATGTAGTGGTAGACCGGCTGTCCCTGGTAGGAGAAGCGCGTCGTGCCGTCGGGCATCACGCCCTTGCCCTGCGTGGCGCGCACGGCGACGCACAGGTTGGTCTTGCCGGACTTGCAGAACAGGCACTCGCCGCATTCGGCGGTGTAGAGCGGGATGACGTGGTCGCCGGGCTTGACGCTGGTGACGCCCTCGCCCACCTCGACGACGATGCCCGCGCCTTCATGGCCGAGCACCGCCGGGAACAGCCCTTCCGGATCGTCGCCGCTGAGCGTGAACGCATCGGTGTGGCAGACGCCGGTGTGGGTGATCTTCACCAGCACCTCGCCCTTGCGGGGCGGCTCGACATCGATCTCGACGATCTGCAGCGGCTGGCCGGCTGCGAAGGCGACGGCGGCACGGGATTTCATGAGAGGGCCTTTCGGAGAAACGGAATGAGCACGCGCCCCGGAGGGCGCGACGATGCGGGGCAGTCTATACCCCGAGCCCGTCCCGATTGGCGCCGCCGCCTTCGCGTCTCGCCCACCTCGGCTGATCCGCCGCGCGGGAATGGGCGGCAGATGTAGCACGCAGATCAGCCTCCGCGACACGAGCCTGTCGTCGGTTGAATGAACGGGCCCGGGCGCCACGTGACCTTCGACAACTGCGCGCCGTTGCCGGCATGCAGACACTCCCGGCAACGCAACACGACCGTGCAGGAACTCCAGTGACGACACGCCAATCTCGAAGCGGGTCCGCGAAGGCGCGCAAGGCGCTGGGAGTCGGGCGTTGAGGCCACCGGACGATCTGTCCAGCCTCAAGCACCTGCCGCTCGTCCTGGGCGCGGCGGGTGCCTTCGTCGTCCCGGCGATGTGGGCCTTCGTGCTCGACAAGCCCGCGCTCATGCTCATGGCGCCGATCACCGGCCTGGTGTTTCTAGGATCGGGCTTGCACCTCAAGTACCGCGCCCGCTATTCGCCGCGGGAAGCCCTTTGGGCCGCGGTGCTGGCGCTGCTGTTCTTCGGCAGCCTGCTGGTGGTGGCCACGACGGCCCTGGCGTGGCGCGCTCATCGGCCGGACCTGCAGCCCTTGGCCCTCGGGCTGGCGGCGCTCATGTTTGTCGGCGGCATGGCCACGGGCTTCGTCGCCGAACGTCGCCGCCTGCGCGTCATCGATCCCGCAACCGGCCTGCCGGCGCCACTGGTGCCGTTGCTGGACTTGAAGCGACACCGCATCCTGCCCCTGCCGTCACCGCCGCCGCCGCGAGCCGCGACCGTGGCGGCGCTGACCGCCGTGGCCCTCAACGTGCCGCTGCTTTTGCAGATCGGCGGATGGGAAGCCAACGACGTCGTCTGGCTGGCCATGCCGGCGCTGGCCGCCACGGTGACCATGGTGCTCGCCTCCGGCTTCGGTCCGGCGCTGGCCAGGGCGCTCGCACTCCTGGACATCGAACGTCGCGCGGGCAGGCCGCTGGTCACCTCCCGCCTGGAAGAACTGCAGGCCATGCGGCGCGGGTTCCGGTTGTCCCGCTGGCTCTCGCGCGCCAACGACACCCCCTAGCCCCGCGCGAGTCCGGCCGCGCCATGCGCGGCTCGGCCCGCTCACGCCTTGCCCGGCTCCGCCATCCGCCGATGCTGCTCGGCCAGCACCTCCGCCGGCGTCACGTTGGCCAGCACGGCCTGCAGCTTGTTCTTCCAGCCGGCCACCACCGCGCTCTCGCCGTCTTCCATCGCCTCGTAGCCGGTGCGCGCGACCTCCTCGGGCGGCTGCTTGCGCTGCGTCCCGACCTTGGTGTCCGTCAGCTCGGCGCGCTCGAAGAACTCGGTGTCCGTCGGCCCCGGCATAAGCACCGTGACCGACACGTTGGTGTCCTTCAGCTCGTTGCGCAGCGCGTAGGCGAAGGAATCGATGAAGGCCTTGGTGCCGTTGTAGACCGCCTGGAAGGTCCCCGGCATCAGGCCCGCGATCGAGCCGGTGATCAGGATCTTCCCGGCATTGCGGTCCCGCATCGACCGCCCGACGCGCTGAATCAGGTCGAGCGTGCCGGTGATGTTGGTGTCGATGACATGCCGCACCGCATTGAAGTCCTGGTCCAGGAAGGCATGGCCCAGGCCGTGGCCGGCATTGGCCAGCAACGCATCGACCGGTCGCGCCGCCAGCGCCGCATGGAGCGCGGCCACGCCGCCGGGCGTCGCCAGGTCGGCCTCGATCGCCTGCACCTGCGCGCCCTCGGCCTGGCAGGCGGCGACGGTGTCGTCCAGGGGCCGGTCCGCGGCAATCAGCAGGTCGTAGCCGTGGCGGGCGCATTCGAGCGCGAGCTCGCGGCCGATGCCGCTGGACGCGCCGGTCACGACGGCCAGCGGCCGTCCGGAGGTGTCGTTCATCGTGGACTCCTTGGAAACGTGGATCGGAAGACGGCTCAGCTGAGCCCGAACGGCGTCAGCACCACCTTGCGGCAGTCCTCTTCCTTCTTGTTGAAGATCTCGTAGCCGCGCGCCGCCTCGACCAGCGGCATCCGGTGGCTGACGATCAGGTCGGGCTTGAGCTCGCCGCGCTCGATGTGGCGCAGCAGTTCGGGCATGAAGCGCTGCGCATGCGTCTGGCCGCTGGTGAAGCTCAGCCCCTTCTCGAAGGCGTCGCCGAACAGGAAGCCGTGGATGAACCCGGCATAGACGCCAGGCACGCTGATGATGCCGCCGCGGCGCGTCGCCGCGATCGCCCAGCGCAGCGAGGTGCCGCTGGAGCCCTCGAGCTTGAGCGTCGACAGCACCGTCTCCACCGTGCTGCCCTTGGCCTCGAAGCCGACGGCGTCGATCGACGCGTCGACGCCGCGGTGGTCGGTCTGCTCGATGATGAAGGCCGCCGGATCGTCGATCTGGTCGAAGTCGATCGGCAGCACGCCGTAGGTCTCCTTGGCGAAGGCCAGCCGGTAGGGATGGTGGTCCACCATGAAGATGCGCTCGGCGCCGAGCAGCCGCGCGCTGGCCGCCGCCATCATGCCGACCGGCCCGGCGCCGAAGATTGCGATCGTCGAGCCCGCCGTCACCTGCGCGTTCAGCGCCGCCTGGTAGCCGGTGGGCAGGATGTCGGACAGGAAGAGCACCTGCTCGTCGCTCAGCTGCGTGTCCGGGATCACCAGCGGGCCGACATCGGCCTTGGGCACCCGCACGTACTGCGCCTGGCCGCCCGGATACCCGCCGTACAGGTGGCTGTAGCCGAACAGGCCCGCGCCGGCGCGGATGTCCTTCTTGTTCAGGATCGCGCCGCGGCCGGGGTTGGTGTTCTCGCAGGCGGCGAACAGCTTGCGGCCGCAGAAGAAGCAGTCGCCGCAGGAGATGGTGAAGGGCACGACCACCCGGTCGCCGCGCCGCAGCTTCGTCACGCCGCGGCCCACCTCCTCCACCACGCCCATGAACTCATGGCCGAGGATGTCCCCGTCCTTCATGTCAGGGATCTTGCCGCGGTAGATGTGCAGGTCGGACCCGCAGATCGCCGTCGCGGTGACGCGCAGCAGGATGTCGTCGTCGGCGGCGAGCACCGGATCGGGCACCGTCTCGACGCGCACGTCATGGGCACCGTGGTAGGTCAGGGCAAGCATGGGAAGCCTTTCTTCATCGATGACAGCGGGGTTTGCGACCAATCCGGCAACCGCAGGGCCCGCCGCGCGCCGGCGTCCTGCAGGCGAGCGGATCCTTCGATCAGCACGCTGCGATGCGGGTCGGCATTCGCTGCCGACGCGTTGACGGCAAGGAAGCGCGCCCGCGCCGCCCGCCCGCGTCGCGGGCACCGCCCTTGCCTTGACGAGGTGTCGCCGAAAGGCGCTTCCGGAGTGATGGATTCATGTTCGACCTGCAAGTCAGTCCCTGGGAACTGCTGGCGCGCGCGGCGCTGATCTACTTCGCGCTGCTGCTGATGGTGCGGCTTTCGGGCAAGCGCACCGTGGGCCAGTTCACGCCGTTCGACCTGCTGGTGGTCATGCTGCTGAGCGAGGCCGTCAGCAACGGCCTGAGCGGCGGCGAGGAGTCGGTGACCGGCGCCTGGATCGTGGCTGGCGCGCTGATCGTGATGAACGGACTGATGGGCTTCATCGGCTCGCGCAGCCGGCGTGTCGAGCGGCTGCTGGAGGGATCGCCGGTGCTGATCGGCCGCGATGGCCAGTGGTTTCCCGAGGTGATCCGTCGGCACCGGCTCAGCGACCTGGATGTCGAGAAGGCGCTGCGCGAAGCGGACTGCTCGCTCGCCGACGTCAAGATCGCCATCCTGGAGAGCGACGGCAGCATCAGCATCGTCCAGAAGAAGTGAGCTGCCGGCCGCCGCGAAGCGGGCCCGCCCAGGGCCCGCCGCGGACGTTCAGTGCGTCTGCTGCTCGGCCATCAGCTCGTCCTTGCGCTGCTGCAGCCGCTCGCCGAGTTCGGCCAGGTCCAGCCCGGCCTTCTTCGCCTTGGGGAACATCTCGTTCTGTTCCTCCTTGACGTGGTGCTTGACCCACTCGCTCATGACCTTGACCTTGGCGTCGTAGTCCTCGCCATCGGGCTCGACGCCCTGCACCGCCGCGATCAGGTCCTTGATGCTCTGGTGCTCGACGCGGGCCTCGGGGACCAGCTCCTTGTCCTTTAGCGCGGCCTGCACCTCGGGATAGAAGATTTCCTCCTCGATCTGCGCGTGCACCGTCAGGGCCGTGCAGATCTGGGCGACGAGTTGCTGCTTCTTGGCGGCCGAGCGCGACTTCTCGAACTGGTCGAAGAGCTCGCTGACCTCCTTGTGGTCGGCGCGCAGCAGGGCGATGGCGTCGGGCGTCTTCGTCCGGGCCGTGGTGGCGCGCCGCGCAGTGGTTTTCCGGCTCGAGGCCGCGGTCGTGGAAGAAGGCATGAGGATTCTCCTGGCTGTGAATGTGCTGGGATGACGCGCCACACGGCGCGCCGGAATCTCTCGATGGCAAGCGTGATGCCCAGCATGCCGGGCACGCGCGGCGCGGGTATGCGCCTTGCTGAACGAAGGTCCGACTTTTCCTCCCCCCCACCGGACACCCCGATGAGCAGCCGCTTCCTGACTCCCGACCTCGCCCAGGCCGCGCTCGACGCGATCACGCCGGCGATCGCCGCGCAACTGGCCTCGCCGGAGGTCAGCGGCCTCGGCGTCCTGCACCTGGTCGTGCTCGATCCCTCGGTGCCCTGCGGCGACGGCGCCTCCGAGCCGCGCGTGCTGCTGGAGCACTCGATCGGCGACCGCGCCCGCTGGGACGTGGACTACGCCGACTACGCCCGCCGCAAGGCGCTGCTGTCCTGGCGCCACCGCATGGACAGCCGGCGGCTGCAGCTGCTGGAGCCGCACCGCCTGAGCACCGACGACGCGGTGCTGTGGGGCGGCGTCTGGCTGGACGGCCTGGTGGTCGCCGCCAGCGGCGCCTTCCCGATCTGGGACGAGTGCTTCTCGATGATGGCCGCGGTCCAACTGCGCGCCCGCGCCTGGATCGCCGCCGAAGCGGCGCGCTGACGCGCCGCGCCCCTGCCCGTTCCCCTTACCCGTTCTCCCTGTCCGATTCCACCCACCCTCCGCCGGAGTTCCCCATGATCGACAGTCCCTCGACGGCCGCGTCCACCGCGCCGGCCACCGTCCCCTCCACCACGCCCGCCGCGGACGCCGCCAGCCTGCACGGCCAGGTCGCGCTGATCACCGGTGGCAGCCGCGGCCTGGGCGCCGCGATCGCGCAGACGCTGGGCGAAGCCGGCATGCGCGTGCTGATCGCCGACATCGACCTGGGCCGCGCCCGCGACCGCGCCGCGCTGCTGGCCGAGCGCGACATCGAGGCGGTGCCCGTCGCGCTGGACGTCTCCGACCCGCGCCAGTGCGAGGAGGTCGTGGCCAGCGCGGTGCGCGACTTCGGCCGGCTGGACGTGCTGATCAACAACGCCGCGGTGGACGTCACCGCGCCGCTGTCGGAACTGGCCGTCGAGGACTGGCAGCGCGTGCTCAACACCAACCTCTCGGGCCCGCTGCTGATGACCAAGTACGCCTCGGCGCGGATGCTGACGCAGCCGCGCGGCGGCCACATCGTCAACATCGCCTCGACCGCCTCCAAGCGCGCCTGGCCCAATGCCAGCGCCTACCACGCGACCAAGTGGGGCCTGCTGGGCCTGTCGCATGCGCTGCACGCCGAGCTGCGGGACAAGCAGGTGCGGGTCTCCGCCATCGTCGCCGGCGGCATGCGCACGCCCTTCCTGCTGGACCGTTTCCCCGGCATCGACGAGAGCAAGCTGCAGGACCCGATGAACGTCGCGCGCGCGGTGCGCTGGGTGCTGCAGCAGCCCGAGGGCACGGTGATCCCGGAACTCACCGTCCTGCCCACCCAAGAGACCTCCTGGCCGTGACCACGCCGCCCGACCCCATCAGCATGCTGCCGGTGCAGGACCTGGACCTGAGCGCGGCGCCCGGCGAGCGCCTGCCCGCCGGCGCGCTGCGCCCCTGCCTGTTCATCGACAAGGACGGCACGCTGATCGAGAACGTGCCCTACAACGTCGACCCGGCGCAGCTGCGCTTCATGCCGGGCGCCGGCCAGGCGCTGGCGGCGCTCGCGTCGGCCGGGCTGGCGCTGGTGATCGTCACCAACCAGAGCGGCCTGGCGCGCGGCTACTTCACCCGCGCCCAGTTCGCGCAGCTGCAGGACGCGCTGCTGCGGCGCCTGCGCGACGAGGCCGGCGTGCGCATCGACGACGTGCTGCTCTGCCCGCACGAACCCGATGCCCAGGGCCGGCCGGCCTGCCTGTGCCGCAAGCCGGCGCCGGGCATGCTGATCACCGCCGCGCGGCGGCACGGGCTGGACCTGACGCGTTCCTGGATGGTGGGCGACACGCTGGACGACGTCGAGGCCGGCCGCCGGGCCGGCGCGCGCGGCCTGCTCTTCGACAGTGGCGGCGAGACCGTGTGGCGGCGCTCGCCGCTGCGCGAGCCCGAGGCCGTCTTCGACAACTGGGCGGCGCTGGCCGCCCACGTGCTGGACGAGGTCGCGACCGGCGCGGCACCAGCCGGGAGACCGACATGATCGACAAGTGGGACAGCTCGCTCAAGTGCGTGCCGCCGGAGCGCCTGCGAGAGATGGCCGCGCGGCTGGCGCGACCGCTGGTGTTCACCAACGGCGTCTTCGACATCCTGCACGCCGGCCATGTGCGCGGGCTGGAGGCGGCCAGCGCGCAGGGCAGCAGCCTGGTGGTCGCGCTCAACAGCGACCGCTCGGCGCGCGGCCTGGGCAAGCGCGGCGATCGGCCGTACCACACGCTGGAGGACCGGGCGCGCGTGGTCGGCGCGCTGGCCTGCGTGTCCTGGGTCACCTGGTTCGACGAGCCCACGCCGCAGGCGCTGCTCGAGGCGCTGCGGCCCGATGTCTACGTCAAGGGCGGCGACTACCGCGTCGAGGAACTGCCGGAGACGCCGCTGGTGCGCAGCTGGGGCGGCCGGGTCTCGATCGGGCCCTACCTGCGCGGCCATTCGAGCACCCAGCTGATCGAGCACCTGCGGGCCCCGGCGCCATGACCGCGACCACGCTCCCCGAACTGGCGCCGCCGGAGGTGCTGATCGTCGGCGACTGCATGCTGGACGTCTACCTCGAGGGCGCGGTGCATCGCATCTCGCCCGAGGCGCCGGTGCCCATCCTGCGCCTGCATCGCCAGTCGCAGCGCGCCGGCGGCGCTGCCAACGTCGCGCTCAACCTGGCGCGGTTGCGCTGTCCCTGCACCGTCAGCGGCCTGGTGGGCACCGACACCGCCGGCGCCTGCCTGGTCGCGCTGCTGGACCAGCCCGGCATCACGCAGCGCTTCGTCCGCGGGCCGGCGATCGACACCATCCAGAAGATCCGCATGGTGAGCCAGCGGCAGCAGCTGCTGCGCATGGACGTCGAGTCCGAGCCGCCCGCCGCCAGCGTCGACGAGCTGACGACGCTCGCGGGCGAGCTGGCCGCGCGCCACCGCTGGATCCTGGTGTCCGACTACGCCAAGGGCGCGCTGCGCCAGGTGCAGACGCTGATCGAGCGCTGCCAGGACCTGCCCTGCCGCGTGCTGGTCGACCCCAAGCGCAAGGACCTGGAGGCCTATCGCGGCGCCTGGCTGATCAAGCCCAACCTGGCCGAGCTGCGCGAGGCCGTCGGCGACTGGCGCGACGAAGACGAGCTGTGCGAGCGCCTGGCGGCGCTGCAGCGGCGGCTGGACATCGACCATGTGCTGCTGACGCGCGGCGAGCAGGGCATGAGCCTGTTTTCCCAGGATGGCACCTGCCTGCATGTACCGACCGAGGCCCGCGAGGTCTATGACGTCAGCGGCGCCGGCGACACCGTGCTGGCCGCGCTGACCTGCTTCCTGGCGCGCGGCGCGTCGCTGGAGGACGCGGTGCGCGCGGCCAATCGCGCGGCCGGGCTGGTGGTCGGCAAGTTCGGCACCGCCTCGGTCACGCTCGAGGAACTAGGAGTCTCCGCATGAGTGCGCTTCCCCATCCCCTGCCCCATCCGCTGCCGCGCCCGGCCCGGCGCCCCGCGACCACGCCGCCGCGCGTCGATCCGGACGAGACCTTCCTGGAAGGCCTGCGGGCGCATCGCTCGCTGTTCGACCGGCTCGATGCGCTCGGGCCCGACATCGCCCGCGCCGCGATGCTGATGAGCGACACGCTGCGCGCCGGCCGCAAGCTGATGCTGATGGGCAATGGCGGCTCGGCGGCCGATTGCCAGCACCTGGCCGCGGAATTCACCGGCCGCTTCAGCCGGGAACGCGCGCCGCTGGCCGCGGTGGCGCTCACCACCGACAGTTCCGCGCTGACCTGCATCGGCAACGATTACGGCTTCGAGCAGGTGTTCTCGCGGCAGGTCGCCGGACTCGGCGCGCCGGGGGACTGCGTGATCGGCATCTCGACCTCGGGCAACTCACCCAATGTGCTGCGGGGCCTGACGCAGGCGCGCCAGCTCGGCATGACGACGATCGGCCTGAGCGGCCGGGACGGCGGCGCGATGCGGGAGCTCTGCGACCTGTGCCTGATCGTGCCGCACAGCGACACCGCGCGCATCCAGGAGGCCCACATCTTCATCGGCCACACCTGGTGCGCGCTGGTCGAGCAGGCGCTGCTGGCGCCGTGACCGGCGGCCCGCTGACCGACCACCCGTTCCGCTCCTTCTGGATGGGCGGCTACGAAGGTGCCGACCACGTCAACGGCCGCGGCGACGCGCTCGACATGGTCCGCGCCACCGGCCACGACCGGCTGCTGGTGCGGGACTACCGCGAGGCGCGCCGGCTCGGCCTGCGCTGCGTGCGCGAAAGCGTGGGCTGGCGCCTGAGCGAGCGCGCGCCCGGGGCCTGGGACTTCAGCCGCGCCCAGTGCATGGCCCGGACCGCGCGGCGCGAAGGCCTGCAGGTGCTGTGGACGCTGATGCATTACGGCGTGCCGCCCGACCTGACGCTGCTGGACGATGCGCTGATCCCGCGCTTCGCCCGCTTCGCCGCGGCGGCGGCCGCCGCGATCCGCCCGCTCTGCCCGGGGCCGCGCTTCTACACGCCGATCAACGAGATCAGCTTCCTGGCCTGGGCCGCCTCGTCCTCGGACGCGATGGGACCGGCGGGCGCGCCGCACGAAGTCGGCGCCCGCGAGGACTCGCGGATCAGCGGCTACGAGATCAAGCGCCGGCTGGTGCGGGCGGCGCTCGCCGGCATGGACGCGATCCGCGAGGTCGATCCGCAGGCGCGCTTCCTGCACATCGATCCGGTGATCCACGTCGTGCCGACGCAGGACACGCCGGACCAGCGCGCGCTGGCCGAGCAGGTGGCGTCCTACCAGTGGCAGGCCTTCGACATGCTGGCCGGCCGGCAGGATCCCGAGCTCGGCGGCCATCCGGCGGCGCTGGACTGGATCGGCCTCAACCACTATCACAGCAGCCAGTGGGAGGTGCCCAGCGAGAAGCGGCTGGCCTGGCACCTCGGCGATCCGCGGCGACAGCCGTTGTCCGCGCTGCTGGGTCAGGTCTGGCAGCGTTACGGCCGGCCGCTGCTGGTGGCCGAGACCGGCCACATCGGACGCGGTCGCGCCGACTGGCTGCACGACATCGCGGGGGAAGCGCAGCGCGCGCTGCGCGCCGGCGTACCGCTGGGCGGCGTCTGCCTCTATCCGATGCTGGACCGGCCCGACTGGTATGAGCCGACGCGCTGGCACCGCAGCGGGCTATGGCATGTGCCGCGCGATGCGCGCGGCGCCGCGGTCGGGCGGCGTCTGGTGCGCCCCTATGCCCGCGCGCTGGCCGACTGGGAGCGAGGTCGGCGCAGCGCGATGGCGCTGGACCTCGTTGCGGATCACGGATCGCACGCCGGATCGCACGCCTGACCGCGCGCCCGACCCGGTGTTCAGGCCACGGTGACGCTGCGCATCCCGAGCACGCCGCGGAAGTGCTCGATGGTGCGGCGCAGCCCGTCCTCCAGCGCCACTTCCGGCTCCCAGCCGAGCAGCGCCTTCGCGCGGCCGATGTCGGGGCAGCGGCGCTTGGGGTCGTCCTGGGGCAGCGGCCGGAACACCAGTCGCGAGCGGCTGCCGGTCAGGCGCAGGATCATCTCGGCCAGCGCCAGCATGGTGTGCTCGCCCGGATTGCCGACGTTGATCGGCCCGAGGTGCGCGCCGTCCATCAGCAGCAGCAGCGCGCGCACCGTGTCGTCGACGTAGCAGAAGCTGCGCGTCTGCAGCCCGTCGCCGTAGATGGTGAGGTCCTCGCCCTGCAGCGCCTGGACGATGAAGTTGCTGACGACGCGCCCATCGCCGGGCCGCAGCCGCGGGCCGTAGGTGTTGAAGATGCGGGCCATCCGCACGTCGACGCCGCGTTCCTGGTGGTAGGCCATCAGCATCGCCTCGGCGCAGCGCTTGCCCTCGTCGTAGCAGGAGCGCGCCCCGTTCGGATTGACATGGCCCCAGTAGTCCTCGTGCTGCGGATGGCACTCGGGGTCGCCGTAGACCTCGCTGGTGGAGGTATGCAGCAGCCGCGCGCCCGCCTGCTGGGCCAGTTCCAGCAGGCGCCAGGCGCCCAGCACGCTGCTGAGCACGGTGTCCACCGGCGCGGTCTGGTAGTACGCGGGGCTCGCCGGGCAGGCGAGGTTGAAGATGCGGTCCGCCTGCGCCATTTCCTGCGTCGGCTCCAGGCACACGTCGCGCCGGTGGAAGGTGAAGCCCTTGTGGCCGAGCAACTGGTCGAGGTGGCCGATGTCGCCGGTGCTCAGGTTGTCGACGGCCATCACCCGATGCCCACGGGCAAGCAGGCGTTCGCAGAGATGGCTGCCGACGAAACCGGCCGCGCCGGTGACCAGGATCGTGCGGGGAGTGTCGATGGCGTCGTTCATGTCGTGACCTCATGGAGAAGCTGCATCCAGTCCGCGACGAAGCGGTCGATGTTGAATCGCTCCCGCGCCAGCTCGCGGCCGCGCTCGCCCCATTCGCGGGCCAGGCCCGGGTCGCGCAGCAGGCGCGCCATGGTGTCGGCGAGCGCCTGCGGCCGGTTGTCGATGAAGCCGTTCTCGCCGCTGCGGATGACGGTGGCCAGCTCGGTGGTGGCCAGGCCGACCACCGGCTGGCCGATCAGCATCGCCTCGATCAACGCCAGGCCCAGGCTGGTGTAGCGGACCGGATGCAGGAAGAAGCGGTGCGAGGCCATGTGGGCCGGCAGCTCCAGTTGCGAGGCCTCGCCCCAGCCGCCTGGCAGCGCCTCGCTGCCCATGCCCACCAGTGTCAGCGGCACCCGCTCGAGCAGTTCCCGGTACAGGTCTGCGCCCAGGCGGCGGCCGCGGCGCTGCAGGTGGTTGACGACCACCAGCCCGCGCTCCAGGTCGCCGCGATAGACCACCTGCGTCAGCGGCCGCACGCCGTGCTCGACCACCCGGGTCGGCGTCCGGCCCGCGTCCCACATCAGCGCGTTGAAGTGGGTGCAATGGACCAGCATCGCGCCGGGGTCCTGCACCCAGTGCAGGGTGTCGGTGGGATGCTGCTGCGGCGGGTCGTGTTCCAGGTAGACGCGCGGCAGCCGCTGCTGCGCCTCGCTGAGCCAGCGCGGGCGGTCCTCGTCCCAGCCGGCGCGGTGCTGGTACAGCACCAGGTCGAAGGGCATGGTCGCGATCTGCTCGACCGGCGCCTCATGCACGTTGTCGCCCCAGGGCAGCGCGCCGACACGCCCCACGCGGCCCGGCGAGCGCGCCGGGTCGGTCACCAGGAAGAAGTCATGCGGAACCTGCGTGAGGTTGTAGAGGTAGTTGCCGTGGACGTGCCAGGTCAGGATGCGCAGGCGACGGGGCATGGGGACCCTCCTTGGAGATCGCGACGGATGGGATGGATGGCGCGGACGAACCCAGCAGGTCTTCCAGCGCCTGCAGCACCTCGAAGACCGACAGCGCATGCGCGCAGGCATGGCCATTGGGGCATTCGGGATAGGCGCAGGGACGGCAGGGCGCGGGCTTGGCCAGCACCCGGTGCCGGGCGCGGTCCGGCGGCGCCCAGCGCATCGGCTCGCTGCCGCAGGACAGCACCACGCTGGGCACGCGCAGCGCCGCGGCCACATGCGAGACGCCGGTGTCGTTGCACACCAGCACCCGCGCATCGCGCAGCAGCGCGCCCAGGGTCCACAGCGTGGTCGCGCCGGACAGGTCGGTGACCGGCACGCCGAGCGCGGCGAGCATCGCGGCGAATTCGCCGGTCAGCGGACGTTCGGCGGCGGTGCCGGTGAGCACGATCGCCAGGCCAGCGTCGTGCAGCGCCTGGGCCACGGCCGCGAAGCGGCGCAGCGGCCAACGCCGCGATGCCAGCTGCGCGCCCACGTGCAGGCAGGCGTAGGGGCCCGTTTGCGTGCGACCGGGCCAGGCCTGGGCGAGCGCCGCGTCGTCCTCCTCGCGTAGCGGGAACTCGAGCGTGTCGTCGTCGGCCGGTAGGCCGAGGTGGCGGCACAGCGACAGCAGCCGCTGCGTCTCGTGGCCCAGCAGCGGCCAGGGCGCAAAGCGGGCCTCGTCGGCCGGCGGCACCCAGGCCGCATCGCTGCGAAAACCCGCGTGCCAGCGCGCGCCCAGCAGGGCGAGGAAGGGATTGGTCCGCTCGCCGCTGCCGTGCAGCTGGATGGCGAGGTCCCAGTCGCTGGCGTGCATCGCGGCGAGGAAGGCGGGCAGCGCGCGCACATCGGGCTCGCGCTCCGGCAGGCCCGGCCAGCCGGGAAACGGGCGCCACTCGTCGACGCAGTCCAGGCGCGACAGGTACTCGCGCGCGACCGGCAGGCCCATCAGCGCGATGTGCGCCTGCGGCCAGGCGCGCCGGATGGCCCGCAGCGCGGGCACGGCGCAGATCGTGTCGCCCAGCACCAGCGCGCGCAGGATCAGGATGCGCCGCACCTCGCCGTCGATCGACGCGGGCGCGGCAGCGGCAGACGTCGCGGACCCTCGGACGGGGCCGGTGATGGACTTCGGGCTCGCCCCCGGAAGAGGCGAACTCGCCGGAGCCGGCGTATTGGACGGAAGCGGAGGTCGCATCGCGGGCTTAGAGGAACGGCGTCCGGAAATGCCACGCGCCGCGCAGCCGCCAGTACACCGAGAGGAAGGGGATCGCGGCCGAGGTGCAGAGCATCTCCCACACATGCGGCAGCGCACGCGAGGTGGCGCGCAGGCGGCGGGCGGTCAGTCGCAGGATCAGCGCGGCCGACGCGGCCAGCAGCCCCGCCGCGATCGCGCCCTGCCCCGCCACGGTCAGCACGAGCGCCGCCGGGGTCATCGCGACGATGGCGTAGTAGTCCCACGGCGGCACGCGGCGGATGCGCGAGCGGTAGATCCCCGGATGCTTGCGGTACAGCAGCGCGTCGAAGTAGACGTTGCGCTGCTGGCGCAGCGACACGCCCCAGCGTTCGGGACGCACGGGATGCCAGACCAGCGCGTCGGCGACGCGTCCCACCGGTCCCTGCGCCTGCAGGCGGAACTGGAGGTCGGAGTCCTCGCGCCAGGCGCGCAGGAAGCGCTCGTCGAAGCCCTCGATGCGGTCCAGCACCTCGCGCCGGGCGAAGGCATTCGCCGTCACGAATTCGGAGGTCTCCAGGCCGCGGGTCATCAGCTCATGGTCAGTCGGTCGCGCGTCGCGCCGGGCGTGAGCGCCGTCGCGGCCGCTGTCGCTGTCGCCGTCGGTGTCGGTGCCGCTGCCACCGGCGCCCCCGCTTGCGCTCGCGCTCGGCACCCTGACCTGGCCGGCCGCGGCGACCCATTCCGGGTGCGCCTGCATCGCGGCCAGGCCGCGCGCCAGCCACGACGGATCGGGCAGCGTGTCGTCATCGGTGAAGGCGACGAGGGGTGCCGTCGCGGCGCGCCAGCCGGCGTTGCGCGCGACCGCGGGGCCTCGGCCGCTCGCAGCGCGCAGGTAACGGATCGCCGGCGCGCCCGGCGTCGCGGCGATCCGCTCGACCTGCTCCCGGCACCGGTCCTCCTGGCCGTCGTCCACGACGATCACCTCGAAGCGGTCGGCCGGCAGCGTCTGCGTCAGCAGCGCGCCCAGGCAGCGGGCGAGCAGGTCGGGACGCCGATAGGTGGGCATGACGACGCTGAGGTCGAGCGTCGCGGTTGCCATGGGCGCCCCCAGTCCATCGGGACTTGCGACGCCGGCTACCGGGCCGGCCGCAGCCGCGCCTCGGGCCGGCACGACCGCACTCATGCGGCCTCCCCCAGCGTCGGCTGCGGTGGCGGCACCACCGCCGGGAACCGCGCTGGCATCAAGGCGATCGCCGCGGCCGCGACCTCGCGCGGCGACACGCCGCTCAGGCAGCGGTGGTGGCCTTCGGGGCACAGGCTCTTCTGGCAGAAGCGGCACGGCACGTCGCGGAACAGCACGCGAGACGGCACCAACCACGGCGTGTGCTGCGGATTCGTCAGCGCGTACAGGTCCACGACCGGCGTGCCGACCGCGGCAGCAAGGTGGACCGGACCACTGTTGTTGCCGATCAGCAGATCGGCCTCGGCGATCAACGCCGCGAGTTCACCCACGCCCGACACCCGCGGCGAGAGCACCAGGCCCCGGGCAGTGGAGGCCGGCAGGTCCGCCGCGGCCAGCGCCCGGACCGTCTCCTGGACCAGCGACTCCTCGCCCGGCCCGCCGCACACGACGATCGCGGGCGGGCCATCGCCCGGGCCGCCCGCGCCGGTGCGCGCCGCCATCGCCTGCCGCAACAGGCCGGCGGATTCACCCAGGCGGTCGGCCGGATAGCGCCGCGACGGCGCGCTCGCGCCCGGATGCACGACCACGAAGGGCTGGCGCGGTCCCACGCCCGCCGCGACCAGGCACTGACGAACCGCCTCGCGGTCGCCCTCGAGCACGCGAAAGCGCAGGCGCTCGTCGCGCGTGCGCAAACCCACCGCGCCCACCAGGTCCAGTTGGCGGCGGACCTCATGGCGCATGCCGTCGCCGACCTCGTCGCGATCGGGGATCTCGTCGCCCAGCAGGCCATAGGCGCGCTCGCGGGCATGGCCCAGCACGCGCGGGATGCCGGCGAGCCGGCACATCGTCGCCGCCGGAAAAACGCTCTGCGTGCAGACGGTGAAGATGATGGCCGCGTCATAGTCCTCGTCGGCCCATTGCGCGAGGGCCTGGCGCTCCGCCCGCCCCGCCGGCAGACCGCCAGCCGCCAACGCGTCGGCGCCGGCCTTCATCCACGGCGCATGGAAGCCGACGATGCGGTCCACCTCCGGCAGATGCGGCGCCAGCGCCGCCATCGACGGCGCGGCCAGCAGCGTCAGCTGGGCTTCGGGCAGCGACTCGCGCACCGCCGCCAGCGCTGGCGTCGTCATCAGCACGTCGCCGAGGTTGTCCAGCCGGATCAGCAGGACGCGGCGCGCCTGGCGCCATCGGGCGACACGTTCGGCCTGGGCCTCGGCGGCGGCCCCCACCGTCATCCCTGGCCTCCCGAATTGGCCAGCGGCATGGCGACGACCTCAGCATGGCCCGCGTCCGTCGCGCCGACGGCGGCCAGGTGCGGCCGCGCCAGGTGCCGCACCGCCGCCCCCGCACCGGCCTGGCCGGCCGCCGCGGCCAGCAGCCGGATCGACGAGCTGCCCTGCATCGCCCGCCGCGCGGCGACCTGGGCGTAGACGCCGGCCAGCTTGAAGGCGACGCCGTCCCAGGTGAACTCGCGCTGCACGCGCTGCAGCCCCGCGCGCCCCATCAGCCGGGCGATCTCGGGATGGCGGCGCAGGTCGTCGAGCCGCAGCGCCAGCAGCTCGGGGTCCTCGGGCGGGACCAGATAACCGGTGAGCCCGTCCACGACGGTGTGCTGAATGCCGCCCACCGCCGCGCCGATCACCGGCGTGGCGCAGGCCATGGCCTCCAGCGGCGTGATGCCGAAGGGCTCGTACCACGGCGTCGTCACGAAGACGTCGGCGGCCAGGTAGTAGTCGCGCAGCTGGTCGCGGTCACGCCGGCCGACGAAGGTGACGCGGTCCTCGATGCCGGCCTCGCGCGCGATGCCGCGCAGCCGTCCGATCTCCGGCGTGCGGGTCTCGTCGGGCTGCGTCGATTCACCGCCGACGACCAACAGCCGCCACGGCCGCCGCTCCGGCATGCGGTGCAGATGCGCCACCGCGCGGATCACGTTGTCCACGCCCTTGCGCGGCACCAGGCGGCCGAGCTGCAGCACGATGAACTCGTCCTCGCGCAGATGCAGCCGTCGACGGGCCTGCAGCTTGTCGCCCGGGCCGAACTCCTCCAGGTCCACGCCGCAGGGCACCTGCGCGATGCGGTCGGCCGGCGCGCCGCAGTGGGCGACCAGGTCGGCCGCGTCCTGCGGGCACTCGGCGATGACGCAGTCGGCCTCGCAGGCGATGCGCCGCTCCAGGTCGATGCGTTCGGCCGGGAACTTGTCGGCTTCCTTCTGATGCAGGCGCCGCACCGCGCCCAGCGCGTGGAAGGTCTGCACCAGCGGGAGGTTCAGCTGGCGCTGCAGCCGCAGCCCCACGACGCCCGACATGAAGAAGTTCGCATGCACCACGTCATAGCGCAGGCTGCGGCGCATCAGCCGCAACGCCTCGCTGCCGAAGGCCCGCATGTAGGGCAGCAGCTGCTCCTTGGGCACGAACTCCGGCGGCCCGGCATCGATGTGGAGCACCCGCACGCCCGGCCGCATGTCGACGGCCGTGGGCAGCGCGCGCTGGTCGCGCCGGGTGAGCACGTCCACATGGTGGCCGCGCCGCGCCAACGCCGCCGCCACATGGGACACGTAGACGTTCTGGCCGCCAGCGTCGACGCCGCCCTGCTGGGCCAGCGGCGAGGCGTGTTCGCTGATCAGCGCGACTCTCAAGGGGGCTTCGATCATGACTGCTCCTGCTGTTCGCATTCGCTTCTGGAAAGGCAAATGACATGCCGTCCGTTTGGACGGGGTTTCGCACGGCCGCTGTCCCGACGTGGCGACAGGCTCGTGTTCATCGGGTCTTGCGGCCGCCGACAGTGCCGCCGGCCATGCGCGGCTCGCGCGCGACCGTCAGCGCCGATGGGGCGACGGCGGCCGGCCGCGCGAGGAGGCGCATCCGCTCGGCCAGCCGCTGCAGCGCGTGATCGAGCCGGTGATGCCGCTCCATCCGCGTCCGCGCGGCCTGCCCCATGCGCTGTCGGAGCTCATGCAGCGTCAGCATCTGGTGCATGCGGCCGGCCAGGTCTTCGTAGTCGCGCGGCGCCACCAGCCAGCCAGTGCTACCGTGCGCGACGATCTCCGGCACCCCGCCGACGCGCGTCGCCACGACCGGCAGGCCGCTGGCCATGCCCTCCATCAGCGCCAGCGGCATCGCCTCGGAGTTGGAGCTGGACACCAGCAAGTCGAGGTCGTGGAAGACCGGGCGAACGTCGTCGACGCCGCCCATCACATGGATGCGCGACCCCAGGCCCTGCGCCGCGATCGCGTCGCGCAGCTGCGTCTTCATCGGTCCCTCGCCGACCAGCACCGCATGCACGTCCGGCAAGCGCTGCAGCAACAACGCCGCGGCGCGCACGAAGACCTCGGGCGCCTTCTCCGGCGACAGCCGGCCGACGAAGCCGGCGACCAGCGCCTCCGGCGCCAGGCCCAGCGCCGCGCGCAGGCCGTCGGCCGGCCTCGCGCCGGGCCGGAAGGCCTCGACGTCCACGCCGTTGGGTTCCAGGCTAAGGCGGCCGCGATCGACGCCGAGTCCGAGCGCGTGGTAATAACTCTGGCGGCAGACGACGCTCAGGTGGCTGCCCACCAGCCGGTGGATCTCCAGGTCGGGCAGGATCACCTGCCGGCCGTGGATGGTCGTCATCGCCGGCACGCCGGCGAGCCGCGCCGCCAGCCCCGCCAGCAGGTGCGCATTGGGCAGGTGCGCGTGGACCAGGTCCACCCGCTCCGCCGCGATCATCGCGGCCACCATCTGGATCGAGGACCAGGGCGGGTCCTCGGGCATCGGGACGACGCCGATCTCGCCGCCGACCGCGCGGATGCGTTCCGCGAAGTCGCCCTCCGATGGACAGAGCACGGTGAAGCGGAAATCGCCCGTGCCGCCCAGTCCGGCCACCAGCCGCTCCACGCAGCGTTCCATGCCGCCGACGATGCCGTTGCCGACGACCTCCAGCACATGCAGGGGCGCGGGGGTGGCCGGCGACGGCGGCACCGGGCGCACGGGACTGTCCGAGGGAAGGTCCATGGTGACGAAGCGAAGTGGAGGAAGAGAAGGAGCAGCGCTCTGGGTCCGAGACGGCCTCAGCAGCACACCGGCCGCCACGGGCGCGGCGCGTAGTCGCCACCGCCACCGCCACCGCCACCACCGCCGCCGCCCGTGCCTGCCAGCAGGCCCGCGTGCGGACGGTCCGAGTTGGAGCCAGCGTGGGTGCTGGCGTGGGCGCCGGCCTGGGTGTCGGCCGTGGCCGGCAGTCCGAGCCATGCGGCGGCGGTGCCGCTCCACAGGCGTTCGCGCGTGTCGGCGCCCAGGTCCAGCTCGTCCATGAGATCGACCACCCACTGCTTGCGCTCGCGCACGTGCGCGCCGGAACAAGGCAGGAAGCAGTCGCTGCCGAACTGCAGCGAGCCGGCGCCCAGCACGTCCAGCATCCGCGCCAGCACCTCGCGCCGGTACGGCGGCGGCGGCCCGAAGGAGATGTCCAGCCGGAACTGCGCGCGCTCATGCGGCACGCCGTGGATGCGGTCGATCAGGGTGACGGCGAGCGCCTCGTCGGTCCAGGGCCAGCCCATGTGGGCCAGCGCGACCCGGGTGCGGGGGTGGTCGCGCAGGGCCTCGAAATAGGTCGGCCGGCAGAAGCGGCCGGAGCGGCCGTCGATGAAGATCCCGCTGTGGAAGAGCAGCGGCAGCGCATGCTCGTTGGCGACCGCGAAGACCGGCTGCACCCGTTCCTCGTAGGGGTACCAGCCGGTGGGCACCATCTTGCAGCCCCGCAGCCCGAGGTCCTCGATCGCACGCCGCAGGTCGTCCGGCGCATCGGGATGGCGGGGATCCACCACCGCGAAACCGACGAGGCGGTCCGGATGGTGGCGCACCAGCCGGGCCAGGTGCTCGTTGGCGCGGCGCAGCGAGGCCGCGTCGTCCAGCGAGTAGCCGTCCCCGAGGAAGGGCGCGAGCAGCACGCCGACGTCGATGCCGGCTTCGTCCAGCGTGCGCAGCACGTCGTCCGTCGTTTCCCGGCCGGTGCAGTGAAGATGCGCGTCGATGATCATGCCGAGGTCCCTCAGGCCGCGCGCAGCGAGGCGCCGATGACGGGCGCGCCCGGGGCCACCGGCCGCAGGACCGCCGCCAGCCAGTCGCGCGCGCGGCCCGCGGCGGCGTCCCACGACGCGGCCGCGACCACGGCCGCCGCGCTGCCATGCCAGTACTCGCGCGACGCGGCGTCCTCCTGCAGCAGTTCCTCGCAGGCGGCGACGAACTCCGGCGCGTCGTGCCCGATGCGGACCACGTCGCCGTACAGGCCGACCACGTCGCGGATCGGCGTGCTCACGACCGGCTTGCCGCCGGCCAGGTACTCCAGCGTCTTGGTCGGGCTGATGAAGCGGGTGGACTCGTTCAGCGCGAACGGCATCAGGCAGACATCCCATCCGGCGAGCAGGTGCGGCAGCAACTCGTAGCGCTGCATGCCCAGCCAGTGGAGGTTAGGCCGACGCGGCAGGTCGGCCTCGGAGATCTTGACCACCGGCCCGACCATCGCCAGTTGCCAGTCCGGCCGGGCCGCCGCGATCGCATCGACCAGCGCCAGGTCCATGCGCTCGTCGATCACGCCGAAGAAGCCCAGGCGCGGCCGCGGAATGTGGCCTTGCACCGCCTGCGCGCGCAGCGCCAGCGGGTCGTCCGCCGCGCTGCGCGGCGGCGCGAAATGGGCCGCGTCGACGGCGCTGGGCAGGCAGTGCAGTTCGGGATGCTGGCCATGCCGTGCCGCGTACAGCGCCGGGCCGCCGCACAGCACCAGGTCGGCCGAGGCCATCAGCGCGCTCTCGCGCTGCCGCAGCTGCGCCGGCGCGTGCTTGAACGCGGACAGCTCGTCCATGCAGTCGTACACCAGCGCGCGAGGCTGCATGCCGGCGATCAAGGGCAAGGCCATCGGCGTGTACATCCAGACGGCGTAGTCACGCACCTCCCGCTGGGCCAGTTCGCGTTCGATCAACGGCAGCAGCAGCGGCAACTGCGCATCGTCGAAGCCGGGGGTCGCCACCGGCGTGACCGGCACCAGCACCTCGATCGCGCCGCCGGGTCCGACGCGGCGCGACTCCACGCGCGGCGGGCCCGCCGGGTCGTGCTGCGGCTCCTCGATGAAGATGACGCGGTAGTCGTTCGCGAGCCGCGTCATCAGATGCTGCGGGCGTTGGAACACGAAGTCCCAGCGCAGATGCGAGAACACGAGGAGGTGGGGCTGCTGTGGCATGGAGGGTCTCTGCGGATGGTCGTGAGCAACGCTTCGGCAAGCCCGCGTCCTGAGACGTTTCCGTACAGCGTTGGTCGCGTCGAAGCGCTGCTGGAGTCGCTGCTTCGTGGGACCGTCGATCGCTTGCGTGCGACAGCGCACAGCGCTTCGCATCGCACTTGCCAACGCTGCTTTTGCCGAAGCGCTTGCCGTCTGCGATGCGGCTTGAATTGCCGATGGATACGGAGATCGCGGCGATGCCGTACCGCTAGCTTCTGCGTAGGCGCGAGATCCCGGGCACCCCGCTTGCGAAGAGGTCGCCGATGGACGCCACCTCCGCTCCCGCCGCCGCTGCTCCAGCGGCGCAACTCCCCGCCCCTTCGCCGACGCGCCAGGTCTTCCTCGGACTGGCACGCGCGCTGTGGCGCTGGCGCGGCCGCACGCTGCTCGCGCTGGCGCTGCTGATCCTCTCCAAGATCGCGGCGGTGGGCGTGCCGGCGATGCTCAAGGCCATCGTCGATCACCTCACGCCGACGCAGGCGGCCACGCCTGGCGCCTCGGCGGGAACCGCGCTCGCGGTCGGACTCAGCGTGCCGGTCTGGCTGCTGCTGGGCTACGCGCTGCTGCGCTACGCGAGCACGCTGTTCACCGAGCTGCGCGACCTGGCCTTCGCACGCGTGGGCAAGCAGGTGGTCAGCAGTTTCTCGGAACGGGCCTTCGCCCACCTGCTGGCGATGAGCCCGCGTTTCCATGCGCAGCGCAACACCGGCTCGCTGGTGCGCGAGGTCGAGCGCGGCACCGATGGCCTGGGCTACCTGCTGGGCGCCGGCGTGTTCACCGTGGTGCCGACGGCGGTCGAGTTCGGCGCGGTGCTGGTGATCATCCTCAGCGGCTACGGCGCCAAGTTCGTGCTGATCATCGCGGGCAGCATGGCGGCGTACAGCGTCTGGACCGGCTGGATGACGCGCGCCCGCGTCGCGCGCCAGCGCGTGATGAACGAATACGACTCGCGCGCGCACGGCCTGCTGGTCGACACGCTGCTGAACTATGAAGCGGTGAAAACCCATGGCCGCGAGGACAGCGAGCGGGACCGCTACGGCTGCGTGCTGACGCAGTGGGTCGAGGGCAGCGTCGGCAGCCAGCGGACGCTGTCGGCCCTGCACCTGGGCCAGGCGGCGATCATCGCGGTCGGGGTCGGCGCGGTGATGCTGCTGGCCGGCATCGACACCGTCGCGGGGCGGATGAGCATCGGCGACCTGGTCATGGTGAACGCCTACCTGATCCAGGTCTTCCTGCCGCTGAACACGCTGGGCTTCGTGTTCCGGGAAACGCGCGACGCGCTGCTGAACACCGAGGTGCTGTTCGCGCTGCTGGGGCGCGAGCCTGACATCGTCGACGCCCCCGGCGCGCGGCCGCTGCCGGCCGGCGACACGACGCTGCGCTTCGACGACGTGCGCTTCGGCTACGACCGCCAGCGGCAGATCCTCAAGGGCCTGACGCTGGAGGTGCCGCACGGCCAGACCTTCGCGGTGGTGGGCAGCAGCGGGTCGGGCAAGTCCACGCTCGCGCGCCTCTTGATGCGGATGTACGACCCGGACAGCGGCGAGGTCAGTATCGGCGGCCACCCGCTCATCGGGCTGACGCAGCAGAGCCTGCGGCAGGCGATCGGCGTGGTGCCGCAGGACCCCGTGCTGTTCAACGACACCATCGCCTACAACATCGGCTACGGCCGGCCCGAGGCCGATCACGCCGCGATCGTCGCGGCGGCGCGGGCCGCGCAGGCCGACGAGTTCATCAGCCTGCTGCCCGAGGGCTACGAGACCCGCGTCGGCGAACGGGGCGCGCGGCTGTCCGGCGGCGAGAAGCAGCGCATCGCCATCGCGCGCGCGTTCCTGAAGAATCCGCCCATCGTCGTGCTCGACGAAGCGACCTCGGCGCTGGACACCAAGGCCGAGCGCGCGATCCAGGGCGCGCTGGACGAGGTCGCGCGCGACCGCACCTCGTTGATCATCGCCCACCGCCTGTCGACGGTGGTCGACGCGGACCAGATCATCGTGATGGACCGCGGCGAGATCGTCGAGCGCGGCCGCCATGAGGAGCTGCTCGAACGCCGCGGGCTCTATGCGCAGCTCTGGGAGCTGCAGCGCCAGCAGCAGCAGACCGAAACGCTGGAGCGGCGCATCGCGCAGCACCCGGTCAACGTGGCCGGCCTGCTGGTGCTGAGCCTGGACGGCCTGCGCGACACGGTGGCCGACGCCGACATCGATGTCTTCACCGACGTCGACCTGAACGTCGCCAGCGTTCATGGCGACGCCAGCCGCATCGCGCGCATCGTGCAGCTGATGTGCCTGCTGGCGCTGCGCGGCGCCACCCGCGGCCGCATGGAAGGCCGGCTGCGGCGCGTCGACCGGAGCAGTCAGTTGACGGTCGGCTTCCACGGCCGCCTCGATCCGGGCGTCGGCCCGCCGGACACGCTGGAGCTGCGCTCGCTGGTCGGCGAGGCTGGCGGTCACCTGGCGATCGATCGAGACGTGGAGGCCGGCTTCCAGCAGTACGTCGTCGACTTCCCGCTGCCGGCGCTGGCCGAGGCGCGCCTGTCCGAGGACGAGCTGCGCGCCGCGCCGCCCGCGCTGGCGCAGGCCGCGCTCGACCGCGAGGAGACGGCGCTGGAGACGGTGTTCGGCCTGGACGGGCATCCCCTGGCCGGCCTGAACGTGATGTGTGTGGACGACGACGAGGACGCGCTCGATTCGCTGGGCGCGCTGCTGGAGCACGACGGCGCGCGGACCGAGCGCCTGACCACCGGCCACGAGGCGCTGCGACGCCTGGCCGAGCGCCCGCCCGACGCGTGGCCGCATGTCCTGGTCTGCGACATCGCGCTCGGGCCGGAAGACGGCCATGCGGTGGTACGGGCGCTGCGCGACCTGGAGGCGCGGCGCGAGGTGCCGCTGGGCCGGCGCCTGCCGGCCATCGCGCTCACCGGCATGGCGCAGCCCGAGGACCGACTGCGCGCGCTGGTCGCCGGCTTCCAGCGCCACCTGGCCAAGCCGGTCGTGCCCGAGGAACTGGTGCGGACGCTGCATGACCTCGCGAGAGTGCCCGCCTGAGCGCGGCCCTCGTCCGCCCTCGTCACCGCTCTTCCGCCCTCCTCGCTCGCCACGACGGTCGCCTCGATTCCGCCCCTTCGCACCTTCGTTCTCAACCCTCACGGAGCTTCCATGACTGCGACTTCCCCCCGACGCCTGCTGACGCTGGGCATCAATGCGAGCTTCCACGACTCGGCCGCGGCCCTGATGGTCGACGGCGAGGTGATCGCGGCGGCCGAAGAGGAACGCTTCACGCGGGTGAAGCACGGCAAGCGGCCGGTGCCCTTCACGGCCTGGGAGCTGCCCTATCACGCCATCGACTTCTGCCTGAAGGAAGCTGGCGCGACGCTCGGCGATCTGGCGCATGTGGCCTACAGCTTCGATCCGCGGCGCTTCCTCGGCGACCGCGCGCCGGACGGCCGCTTCACCCTGCCGCTGCAGCCGTCGGACTTCGAGGCCGGGCCCTGGGAGAACCCGTGGGACCCGCTGTTCGCCGCCTATGTGATGAGCGCGCCGCGGCTGCTGACCGACGCGGTGCCGCATCACCTGCGCAAGCGCTTCGCCGGGGTGCGGCATGCCGATGCGCCCTACCGCTGGCATTTCGTGCCGCATCACCTGTGCCACCAGGCCAGCGCCTTCCTCGCCGCGCCGTTCTCGAGCTGCGCGGTGATGACCCTGGACGGCCGCGGCGAACAGGCCAGCACCTGCTATGGCCGCTACCGCGACCACCGCTACGAGGCGCTGGGCGAGGTCCATGTGCCGCATTCGCTGGGTCTGCTGTACGAGCGGGTGACCTCGCACCTGGGCTTCCTTCATTCGAGCGACGAGTACAAGGTCATGGCCATGGCCGCGCTGGGCACGCCGCGGTATGCGGACCTGCTGCGCGAGCACCTGGTGGTGGACGCCGACGGCCAGTACCGCACGCTGCCGCTGGACCTGACGGCGCGTTTCGGCCCGGCCCGGGTGCCGGGGTCGGCGATGGGCGAGGCCTACCTCGACCTGGCGGCCTCGCTGCAGGACGTGCTGGAGGAGACGGCGCTGCGGCTGGCGGTCTGGCTGCGCGAGCGCACCGGTGAGGACCGGCTGGCGATGGCCGGCGGCGTCGCCCTGAACTGCGTCATGAATTCGCGGCTGCGCGACGCGGGCATCTTCCGCGAGGTCTGGGTGCAGCCGGCCGCCGGCGACGCCGGCACCGCGCTGGGCGCGGCGCTGTGGGTGGACGCGCTGGCGCGCTCCGGCCAGGCGGACCGCGGGACGGACACGTCGACCGACGGCACCGTCCTGCTGGCCGAGCGCCGCTGGCAGATGGACCATGCCTACCTCGGCCCGGCTTATTCGGACGAGGAGATCGAGGCGCTGCTGCAGTGGGCGCAGCTGCGCTATCGCAAGGTCGAGAACGTGGCGGCCGAGACCGCCACGCTGCTGGCCGGGAACAAGATCATCGGCTGGTTCCAGGGCCGGATGGAGTTCGGGCCGCGCGCGCTGGGGGCGCGCTCGCTGCTGGCCTCGCCGGTCGATCCGGCGATGCAGGCGCGGCTCAACGAGCTCAAGGACCGGGAGGACTTCCGACCGGTGGCGCCCGCCGTCAATCGCGAGGACCTGGCCGACTGGTTCGAGCCGGCCGAGGCCAACGGCGGCGAGTCGCCGTTCATGCTGTTCGTCTACAACGTCAAGCCCGGACGCGGCGAGCGCATCCCCTCGGCCTTGCACACCGACCGGACCGCGCGCGTGCAGACGGTGGACGCCGCCACCAACCCGGTCTTCCACGACCTGCTCCAGGCCGTGGGCGAGCGCACCGGCGTGCCGGTGCTAGTGAACACCTCGTTCAACGTGCGCGGCGAGCCGATCGTGGGCACGCCCAAGGCGGCGCTCGAGGCCTTCTTCAGCACGCCGCTGGATGCGCTGGTGATCGGGTCCTTCATCCTGGAGAAGTGACGCTTGGGAACGAGGGCCCGCAGCGAGAGCCCGCAGCGAGAGCCGGCAACAAGAGCCGGCAACAAGAGCCGGCAACAAGAGGCGGCAACAAGAGCCGGCAACGAGGGCAGGCAATCAGGGCCGGCGGCGAGAGCCGCGCGCGTCAGTGGGTCAGCAGGTAGCGCGCCATCAGCCGCGCCTGCGTCTCGCTGATGCCCAGCGTCGGCATGGCGGTGTGGGCGTCGATCGCCTGGGGATCGCGGATCCATGCGGCCAGTCCGTCCTCGGTCGGGAAGGCCTTGCCGCCGATGCGGTCCCGGCCCGCCAGGCCGCTGAGCCGCGGCCCGTTGGACGTGTCCGGACCGACCACGCCGGGAATCGCGTGACAGGCGGTGCAGCCGTGCTGACGGAACGCTCGCCGGGCGAGCTCCGCGGTGGACAACGCCGGCGTCAGCGGCGCCGGCGCCTCGACCAGCGCCCCGCAGCGCCGCGTGGACGCAGGGGCCAGGGCGGCGCCGAGGGCGGGGGCGGCCGCGACGCCGCTGCGCGAGGCGTCGCCCTGCCCTGTTCCGACCAAGGCCCGGTACTGGTCCGGCGTCATCAGCGGCAGCGCGTCGAGGAAGGCGACCACCGACCAGAGCTCGCCGTCGTCGAGGCGGTACTCCCAGGCCGGCATGCCGCTCATCTTGATGCCGTTGCGGGTGATCCAGTACAGGTCCTGGCGGCGCCAGTGCCGGGTGGCTTCGATCAGCGAGCTGGGCACCGGCTGCATGCCCAGCGCGAAGGGTTCCGGCGCGACGCCGGGCGCGCCGTGGCAGGTGACGCAGTGCTCGCGGAAGCAGGCGGCCCCCTGCATCACGCGCTCGCGGGTCAGCAGGTCCGGCGGCGGCGGATGCGCCTCCGCCCGCCTCTGCACCGCCCGCTTGAGCGCGAATTCCAGCAAGGAATGCACCGGCTGCAGATGCGGCCCCGTCGCCGACACGTCGTAAATGCCGAGCCCGACGAAGGCGGCGGCCCCGGCGAGCCCGAGCGCCGCCGCCACGGCCAGGGCCGACCAGGCGGCTTTCGCGGGGGAGAGGCGGCGCGGCGGATCGCTCATGGCGGCAGCGAGGCAAGCGCGATGCCGGACCCCTGCCCGGGCAGGCACTTCGTGTGCCGGGGAGCGCGCATGCAGCGTCCTTGCCCTTCTTCTCCCGCCCTGTCCGTGAGCGCGCGCGACGGCGAGCCGCTGTCCGTGCCGGTCGTCGCCCACGGGTCCGAGCCGGACGTGGCGTGCCGGCTACGGCCGCTCGCCGGGCGCCAAGCCGGGCTTCGCATCGGCTGCGCGTTCGCCCGGCTCGCCGCCCGCCTGTCCGCCCCCGCGTCGGCGGTCCTGCTGGTGCTTGGACTGACGGGCTGCGGCCCCGCCCCGGACGAGCCGCTGCGACGCTGGCAGGTCGACACGGCGGACCTGGCGCGCGGGCGCACGCTGATGGCGCATTACCAGTGCGGCAGCTGCCATGCCGTGCCGGGCGTGCCCGGCGGCGCGCAGCGCGCGCCCGAGCTGGCGCGCTTCGGCCGGCGCAGCTACATCGCCGGGCAGCTGCCCAACACGCCGGAAACCCTGCAGCGCTGGCTGCTGGACCCGCCCGGGATGCTGCCGGGCACGACGATGCCGCGGCTCGGCCTGTCCGAGCGCGACGCGCGCGACATCGCCGGCTACCTGATGTCGCTGCAATGAGCGCGGGCGGCATGCTCCGGCCGGCCGGTCCCGAGGCGCGGGCGCTGGCGGAGGTCATGCACACGGCGCTGGGCGTCTGCGCCCTGGCCTTCGTCCTGGCGATGGGCTGCCTCGCGGCGGCGCTCTGGTGGAAGGGCCGGCGGCCGGTGGCCACCGCTTTCTGGCTCTGGGGCGGCGGGCTGGTGCTGCCGGTGCTGGTCTTCGGCGGCCTGCTGTTGCACGGCGAGCGCCACGCGCGCGGCCTCGACGAGCCGGCCCCCGCCGACGCATTGCGCGTGACCGTGACGGGCCACCTGTGGTGGTGGTCGCTGGCCTATGCGCCGGAGCACGGCGTCCCCGGCTTCGCCGCCGCCAACGAGCTGCGGGTGCCGGTCGGGCGCCCGGTCGCGCTGACGCTGGCCTCGGACGACGTCATCCACAGCTACTGGGTGCCGGCGCTGGGCGGCAAGGTGGACCTGGTGCCGGGGCGGCTGAACCGCCTGACCTTCACCGCCGATCGTCCCGGCGTGTACCGCGGGCCGTGCTCCGAGTACTGCGGCACGCAGCATGCGGCGATGGTGCTGCAGGTCGTCGCGATGCCGCCGGCGGACTTCGAACGCTGGCGGCGCGCCCAGTCCGACGCGGCGCCGCCGCCGGCCTCGCGCGCGGCCTTGCGCGGCGCGGCGCTGTTCCGCGACCAGGGCTGCATCGCCTGCCACGCGGTGCGCGGCGGCGGTGGGCCGGGCACCGCCTCGACCGCAGCGGACGCCACGGGCGCGCCGGATCGTCCGCCGCTGGGGCCGGACCTCACCCATGTGGCGAGTCGGCTGTGGCTGGGCGCGGGCGCGCTGCGCAACCGCGATCCGCTGGGTGATCCCCGCACGGCACTGCGCCAGTGGATCGCCGACGTGCAGCAGGTCAAGCCCGGCGCGCGGATGCCGAGCTACCGGCACCTGCGGGCGGACGAGGTCGACGCGCTGGTCGAGTACCTCGCCGGACCGCCGCCCGGCGGCGCCGGGACCGAGCGGCCCCTGGTCGCCCTGACACCATGACGGACACCGCCGACGCGCCCGCCCCGTCCGCGCCGCCGACGGCAACAGCGGCAGTAGGGTCACCGGCGCCGCGCGCGCCGCCCGCGATGCGACCCGACAACCGCCTTCCCCGCCCGGCCGGTGAGCTGGAGCGACTGCGCGCCGCCTGGACGCGGCCATCGGGTTGGCGCGTCGTCGGCAGCGTCAACAACGTCTTCATTGGCAAGCTCTACATCGCGACGGCCTTCGTCTTCCTGCTGCTGGGCGGCGTGCTGGCGCTGCTGATGCGGGCGCAGCTGGCCGCCCCGTCGCAGACGCTGATCGACGCGCCGCTGTTCCAGCAGCTGTTCACCATGCATGGCACGGTGATGATGTTCCTCTTCGCCGTGCCGATGGTGGAGGCGATCGCCGTCTACCTGCTGCCCAACATGCTGGGCGCGCGCGACCTGCCCTTCCCGCGCCTGTCCGCCTATTCCTACTGGATGTACGCGATCGGCGGGCTGGCCTTCTACGCCACCCTGTTCTGGCAGCTGGCGCCGGACTCGGGCTGGTTCATGTATCCGCCGCTGAGCGGCTCGCGCTACTCGCCAGGCCTGAACGCCGACTTCTGGCTGCTGGGCATCGGCTTCATCGAGATCTCCGCCATCGCCGGCGCCATCGAGCTGATCACCGGCATCCTGATGACGCGGGCGCCCGGCATGAGCCTGGGCCGCATGCCGGTTTATGCCTGGGCGATGCTGGTGGTGGGCCTGATGATCGTGCTGGCCTTCCCGGCGGTGATCGCCGGTACGGCGCTGCTGGAGCTCGAGCGGGCCTTCGACTGGCCGATCTTCGACGCGACGCGGGGCGGCGATCCGCTGCTGTGGCAGCACCTGTTCTGGTTCTTCGGCCACCCGGAGGTCTACATCATCTTCCTGCCGGCGGCGGGGCTGGTGTCGACCATGGTGCCGGCGCTGGCGAGGACCTCGCTGATCGGCCGGCATGCGGTCACCGCGGCGCTGATCGCCATCGGCGCGGTCAGCTTCCTGCTCTGGCTGCACCACATGTTCACCGCGGGGCTGGGCGGGCTGGGACTGAGCCTGGTGTCGATCTTCAGCGTCGCGATCGCGATCCCCGGGGCGCTGCAGATCTTCGCGTGGATCGGGACGCTGTGGCGCGGCCGCCTGAGGTGGACGACGGCGACCTGGTTCCTGGTCGGCTTCCTGGTGACCTTCGTGCTGGGCGGGCTCACCGGCGTGATGCTGGCGCTGCTGCCGATCGACTGGCAGGTCCATGACACCTACTTCGTCGTCGCGCATTTCCATTACGTGCTGATCGGCGGCATGGTGCTGCCGATGTTCGCGGCCCTCTACCACTGGATGCCGCTGTGGAAGGGGCGCGCGCTGTCGGAGCGGGCCGGCCGCTGGGTCTTCGGGCTCGTCTTCGGCGGCTTCCACCTGACCTTCTTCCCGATGCACCTGGCAGGCATGCTGGGCATGCCGCGCCGCGTCCACACCTATCCGGCGGGCCTGGGACTGGAGGCGCCCAACCTGCTGTCGTCGATCGGCGCGGTCGTCATCGCGGCGGGGGTGCTGCTGTTCGTCGTCGACCTGGTCCGCAGCCAGCGCGGCCCGGAGCAGGCGCACAAGGACCCCTGGCGCTCGTCGACGCTGGAGTGGCTGCCGAGCGAGGCCTACGGCACCCGCAGCATTCCGCATGTCGAGCATCACGAGCCGCTGTGGCACCGGCCCGAGCTGCATGAGGAGGTCGAGGCCGGCGCGCACTGGTTGCCCGGCACGGTGACCGGCGGCCGGGAGACCTTGATCACCAGCCCGATCCGGGCCCATCCGCTGCGCGTGGTCGTGCTGGCCGGCGACAGCCTGTGGCCCTTGCTGGCCGCGATCGGCACGGCGGCCTTCTTCCTGCTGATGACCGTCAAGCAGGTGGGCGGGACGGTGGCGGGCGGCGTGCTCGCGCTGGTGGCGATCTGGGCCTGGCTGTGGCAGACGGACCGGGCGCCGGCCGCCGAGGACGCGCAGGCGGCGGACGGCGTGCTGCTGCCGCTGGGCGCATCGGGCCGGCAGTCGCCGTCGTTCTGGGGCGTGGTGATCCTCATCGTGGTCGAGGCGACGATCTTCGCGTCGATGGCCTTCGCGCACCTGCATGTCGCGATGCGCCTGGATGTCTGCCCGCCGCCCGGAGTCGGCCTGGCGGACGTCGACGCGCTCTGGCTGCAGACGCTGGGGTTCGTGCTCAGCGCGCTGCTGGTGGCATGGACCGGCCGCGGCGCCTGGCGCGCGCCGGTGCCGGCCTGGCGAAGCGCGTTGCTGCTGCCCGCCTTCGCCCTGGCGGCATGGGCCTTCCACGCGGGGTTAAGGGCCGCATGGCCGGCCGACCGCCCCCCCACGCTGGACGCATGGACGGGCACGCTCGCCGCGCTGCACGCGCTGCAAGGGCTGCAGATCGTGGTGGCAGCGCTGCTGGCGCTGTACTACGGCGTGCGCATCGCCAGCGGCCTGGTCCGTCCCCGCCAGCACGCCACCCGCGAGTCGGTGCTGCTGCTCTGGGGGTGGATCTGCCTGCAGGGCGTGATCACGGTGTGGTGGCCGCGCTGGGTGGCTTGATCGCCGACGCGAATCGCGCCCCACCCGGGCTTCCCCCAGAAGGTGGCCCCTCTTCTCTCCCCCCTCGAGAACCAGTTTGAGTCATGGCGAAACCCGCCTCGATTTCGAGAATGGGCAGCTTCCATCGGCATGGGGTCGATGACGGCGAAAGGCAGTAGCGATGTTGAAGCAAGTCGAGTGCAGGGAGGCGCCGCATTTGAGCGCGCAGCAGAGTGATCGGACCGGGCCTCGGCCCGGGACGGTGTGGGTCTACAGCAAGGGACAGTCGCCCTACGAGTTCTGTCCCTCCCGGGATCCGTGCTCGCCCAACGAGTGGCCCTACAACCTGCAGGCGCTGCGCGGCACGCCGGACCACGAGGACATCCTGGCGTGGCATCTCGGGAGGTACCACGAGTTCTCGCGCGTCGAGCTGGAAGCGCTCATGCAGCTGTTGATCCGACACGTCGGCGATCGGCAGATCAGCATTGCCGTCTACCACGACGTCGACACGGGTCGTCGCCACCTCTGGTTCACGGTCTGGGGCTTCTCGATGGACCGCTGGAGCGAGGCGTCGATGCTGATGCAGCGGTTTGAAGACGACTGGGCCTCCAACCGGGCGCTGAGCCAGCTGCTCTGGGTGGTGGACGTCACCGCAAGCCCTGGCACGTTCGAGGCCAGGGATCATGCCGCCGCGTCCGCTCAAGCCTGAGGCGCCTCACGCCGGACCAAATACGCGCTGACGGGCAGCAGTCCCCGCATCCAAGGAGCCGTTGACTCCTGCCGCCGTTCACCTGGCGTGGCGGTCGTGGCCGGCCGGGGACTGCCGGCCGACCGCTGCGAGACCTGGCGAGAAGGTCTTCAGACGCCGAGCAGCGACACCGCCTTGGTGTTCAGGTAGGCCTCGAGCGCCTCGGGGCCGCCTTCCGACCCATAGCCCGAATCCTTGACGCCGCCGAAGGGCATCTCGGCGGACGGCGTGGCCGGCTGGTTGATCCAGAGCATCCCGACCTCGACGCGCTGCGCGAGCAGATGGGCGTTCTTGATCGACTTGGTGAAGGCATAACCGGCCAGGCCGAAGGGCAGCCGGTTGGCTTCCGCGATGGCGTCCTCGAGCGTGTCGAAGCCGCGAATCGCCGCGATCGGCCCGAAAGGCTCATCGTTGAAGACCGAGGCGTCCAGCGGCACGTCCGCCAGGATGGTGGGCGCGAAGAAGTTGCCCGCCGTCCCGACGCGCTCCCCGCCGGTGGCGATCTTGGCGCCGCGCTCCCGCGCCTCGGCGACGATCTTGGACATCGCGACGACGCGCCGCTCGTTCGCCAGGGGGCCGAGCGTCGTGCCTTCGGCGAGGCCGTCGCCGAGCTTCAACCCCTGCGCATGCTTGACCATCGCGGCGGTGAACTCGTCCTTCAGGCTGTTGTGGACCAGGAAGCGCGTGGGCGAGATGCAGACCTGTCCCGCGTTGCGGAACTTCGCGCCGCCGGCGGCCTTGACCGCCAGCGCGACATCGGCGTCCTCCGCCACGATCACCGGCGCATGACCGCCGAGCTCCATCGTGACGCGCTTCATGTGGGCGCCGGCCAGCGCCGCCAGCTGCTTGCCCACCGGTGTCGATCCGGTGAAGGTGACCTTGCGGATGACCGGGTGGGGAATGAGGTAGCTGGAGATCTCGGCCGGATCGCCAAAGACCAGCCCGACCGTGCCGGGCGGCACGCCGGCGTCGACGAAGGTCTGCAGGAGCGCCGCCGGGGATGCCGGCGTTTCCTCGGGCGCCTTCACGAGGAAGGAGCATCCGGTGGCCAGGGCCGCGCCGAGCTTGCGCACGATCTGGTTGACCGGGAAGTTCCACGGCGTGAAGGCGGCCACCGGACCGACCGGTTCCTTCAGCACCAGCTGCTGCGCCGCCAGGTTGCGCGACGGCACGATGCGCCCATAGACGCGGCGGCCTTCGTCGGCGAACCACTCGATGATGTCGGCGCCGGCCAGCACCTCGACCTTGGCCTCGGCCACCGGCTTGCCTTGCTCCTGCGTCAGCAGCCGGGCGATGTCGGCCGCGCGTTCGCGCAGCAGCGCGGCGGCGCGACGCATGGTGGCGGCGCGCTCATGCGCGGACACCTGGCGCCAGGCCTCGAAGCCCTTGCGGGCAGCTTCGAGCGCGCGGTCCAGGTCGACCTGGCCGGCATGGGCGACCTTGCCGATGACGGCACCGGTGGCCGGGTTGCGCACGTCGATGGTCTTGCCGCCGGCCGCATCGACCCATTCGTTGGCGATCAGCAGGCGGACATCGGGATAGGAAGGCGTCGTCATGGCGGGTCCTCGTGGCATCGCCCACGGGGCCGAAGCGGACGCGACGGCGGCGGGCGGGGGTGAACGATGGCGGCGACTCTACCCGCTCCCGCCGCGCCGCTGGGCGAGGCGCGGGGAGTCCGACGCCGTGCCGGCCCATTGCACGCCATGCGCCCAAACGGGCGCCGGCGCAGGATCAATCAGGCCGCTTGAGCACCTTCACCGCCCTCGCCCGCTCCTGCAGCGCGGCTTCGATGCGCCCCATGTCCACGCGCTCACTGAACTGCCGCTGCTGCGGCGTCAGCTCGGTCCGGCGCTTGACGACGATGGCCCGCGCCTCCGGCGAGAGCGCCGCATGGACGGCGTTGCTCGCCTGGCCCCAGCACCGGGCCTGCTCGAGCAGGCGCGGCGTCGGCAGCGTCGGCCCGACGCCCAGCAGCCCGGCGGTGGAGCTGAGGATCATCTGCCCCACNTCGCTGCGCAGCGACTCGGCGATGCAGAAGACGATCAGCGACTGCAGCCGGAACAGCTCCTCCCCGTTCGCCTGCGGCAGCCGCCGCACCGCGGCGTCGAGCCCGCTGGCCGTGGGCTGCATCTGGTCCAGCGTGCTGGCATAACGCTCGAAGCGGCGGCCGTCGATGTCGGCCACGTAGAGGTCCTTCTCCTGCAGCGTCAGCCGCACGCCGGGCGCGTTGCCGGTCTTGTCGTCGCCGGGCTTGAGCAGCACCTGGAACTGCCCGTGGCCGGGCCGGCAGATGCGATAGAAGCCGTTGTCGAAGCGGATCAGGTGGGTTTCCTCGGTGGTCGCGTCGCGCAGCGTCGCGATCTGCCGGGCCCAGTCCGCGTTGATTCGCAGCAGGTGCATGGGGTGTCTCCCTTTCGAAGCAGACCGCAGGCTAGCCGCGCCCCCGGGCGGAGCCAGTGACCAAAGTCCGGTGCCGCGTGACCGGCCCGGGCAAGCCGATTGCCCCGCGGGCGGCACCTGCGCTGATGAATGGATCGGGATGACGGTGTCGACCGGATGGCTGTCGCGGCTTCTCGCGACATGGATGTTGGGCCTGCTGACGGCGGCGTCGACGGCCTGGGCGCAGGAGGCGCCGAGCGCGCCCGTCGATCCCGACAAGGTGCTGGAGGCCGCGCGCAAGGACCTGGCCCAGCTGCAGCGGCAGCAGGACAAGGGGCTGGACGACGAGGCCGACCTGCAGGATTTGCGCAAGCAGGCGCTGTCGGTGCAGTCGCGCGCCGAGGAGGCGTCGGCGGCGCTGGAGCCGCGGCTGACCGACGCCCGCGCGCGGCTGGCCCAGCTGGGCGACGCGCCGGCGGGCGCGAAGGAGCCGCCCGAGCTTGCCGCTCAGCGCGCGCAGCTGGCGCGGGAGATCGCCGACACCGACGCGCAGGTCAAGCTCGCCAAGCTCACCGCCGTGGAGGCCGGCCAGGCAATCGCCGGCGCCGAGCAGAACCGCCGGATGCAACTGGGCGCGCGGCTGGGAGAGCGCGTGCCGTCCCCGCTGCAATCGAGTTTCTGGACCGGACTGGCCCGCGAGGGGCCGGACGACCTGGCGCGGGTGCGCACGTTCTGGCAGTCGCTGGCCGATCTCTGGCGCGCCGTGCCGGCCCGGGGCTGGCTGGTGCTGGCGGGCGCGGCGGCCCTGGTGCTGCTCGTCACCCACGCGCTGCTGCGCCTCATCGCCCACTTGTGCGCGACCCGCGTGCCGCCAGGGCGGTTGCGGCGCTCGCTTTACGCGGTGAGCCTGGTGACGCTGCGCACGCTGCGACCCGGCCTGATCGTCCACGGCCTGATGCTGACGCTGGGCGCCACGGCGCCGGTGGCGCCGGTGCTGGCCGGCTGGCTGGACACGGTCGAGGCCATCGTCTGGTTCGGCGGCTTCGTCGCGGGCCTGGGCGCCGCCGCGCTGATGCCGCGCAAGCCCTCGTGGCGCCTGCTGCCCGCGCCGGATGAGACGGCCGCGCGGCTGGCCTGGTTCCCGCACACGCTGGCCGCCGCGGCGATGCTGGGCTGGTTGACCTCCCGGACGGCGGCGACGCTGGAGATCAGCCTGGCCTGGACCGGCGCCGCGCATGCGCTGGCGGCCCTCACCTTCGTGGCGGTGCTGGCCCTGGCGGCCAGACAGTTGCCAAGACGCGGTGCGCCCGTGGATGCGCCTGGGGACGCGTCCGGGAAAGCGCCCGGGAAGACGGCCGGATCAAAGGACGCCGATGGCGCGCCCCGGTCGGCCGAGCTCGCCATCCGCCCCCTTTGGCTGTCGGTGCTGCGCGCCGGCGTGTGGCTGCTGCTGACCGCCGCGGTGCTGGCGCTGCTGCTGGGCTTCGTGTCGCTGGCCGTGTTCGCGATGAACCAGTTCGTCTGGGCGCTCATCGTGCTGGGCGGCGCCTACCTGGCGAGCGCGCTGGTCGACGACCTGTTCATGACGCTGCTGGCGCCCCTGCCCGCGGTGCCCAAGCCCGACGGCAAGCCCGCCGCGGCGCCCGACGAGGCCCCGGCGCCGCCGCGCACCCGCGAGCAGACCGCGCTGCTGCTCTCGGGCCTGTGCCGCATCGCGATCGCCTTCCTGGCGCTGCTGCTGCTCCTGGCGCCCTATGGCGAGGGCCCGCTGGACCTGGTGCGGCGGTCCGGCAAGGTGGCGGACGGCCTGGCGATCGGCGGCCTGACGCTGCGCCCGCTGGAACTGCTGCAGGGTCTGGCGGTGCTGCTGCTGGGCCTGGGCGCGGTGCGGGGGCTCAAGGGATGGCTGTCGACGCGCTACATGCCCACCACGCGGATGGACGCGGGCATGCGCTCATCGGCGACGACGCTGTTCGGCTACATGGGCACGGTCCTGGCGATCGCCGCCTCGCTGACCGCGATGGAGTTCAGCCTGCAGAGCGTGGCCTGGGTGGCCAGCGCGCTGTCGGTGGGCATCGGCTTCGGCCTGCAGTCCATCGTGCAGAACTTCGTCTCCGGCCTGATCCTGCTGGCCGAGCGGCCGGTGAAGGTGGGCGACTGGGTTTCGCTTTCCGGCGTCGAGGGCGACATCCGCCGCATCAGCGTGCGCTCGACGGAGATCCAGATGGGCGACCGCTCGACGGTCATCGTGCCGAACTCGGAGTTCATCACCAAGATCGTGCGCAACGTCACCTACGGCGAGTCGCTGGGCATGGTGCAGTTCAAGCTGCCGATGCCGCTGGCCACCGACATCGACCGGGTGAAGGCGCTGGTGCTGGCCTCGTTCGAGGCGCATCCGGGCGTGCTGGCGACGCCGGCGCCCAACGTCCAGCTCGACGGCGTGGACGGGACGAACCTGGTGCTCAACGCCTCGGGATTCGTGAACTCGCCGCGCGCCGCCTACGGCATCCGCAGCGACCTGCTCTTCGACGTGCTGGCCCGGCTGCGCGGCGAAGGCCTGCTGCCAGGCCAGCCCTCGCCCGCGGCCTGAGGCGCCGCAGCGGGGCATCGCGGCACCGAAGCACTTCGGCACCAAGGCACCGCGGCGGCGAGGCACCGCCCGCTGCTTCTTGCTCCTCTCCCGCTTGCGGGAGAGCAACCGTGTCCAGCGCTCCTGCACTACCACCGCCGCTGGCCCTCACCCCTCCCTCTCCCACTCCGCGGGAGAGGGTGTAAGAGAGAGAGCCGCTGGCCGGTATGACCCCCTCTCCCGCTTGCGGGAGAGGGTTGGGGTGAGGGCCCGCCCGATCAGAACCGGTGCTGGATCCCCAACCCGACGCTGGACTGCGAATCAGCGAAGCCGTTGTCATCACGCGAGACGCTGACCACGCCGCCATCGCCGGACTTGGCGGTCGAAGCCACCGCGTACAGGCTGGTGCGCTTGGACAGTTCGTACTTGGCGCGCAGCGCGAAGAGGCGCGGATCGTCGGTGCCGCTGGCGCCGCTGGAGATGTTCTGGAAGTAGACGGCCGGTGTCAGGCTGATCGCCGGCGTGGCCTGCCAGGTCGCGCCCAGCCAGGTCATCGTGCTCTTGGCGTTGGCGCCGCCGGTGGCGAATTCCTTCTTGTAGACGCGCTGCGCCAGGAACAGCTTGACCGGCTTCCAGTCATAGGAGACGCCCCAATGCAGCGCCTTCTCCTTGTCGTAGCGGCCGTTGGCCGCGATGGTGGAGCCATTACGCTGGTCCACCACCAGCGCCGCCGCGAACGGCCCCGCCGTGTAGCCACCCGCCAGCGAGAAGAAGCGCCCCGCCGAATCCGAGCCCGCCACCTCGCCCAGCGCATACGTCGCGCCGAGCTTCACCGGCCCGAAGGTCCCCTGGTACTTGATCAGGTTGGACACGCCGGTGACCATGCCGTCCTTGCGCGGCAGGGTCGCGATCTGGCCGCCGGAGGTGGCCCAGGAGTAGAACGGCGCGTAGCCCATCGGGTCGAAGGGCAGCATGAAGTCATAGGTCGTCGAGTACGAGCGGCCGACGATCACGCGCCCGAAGTCGCCGTCCAGCCCGACGTTGGCCTGGCGCCCCCAGAACGACGAGCCCGCCGCGCCGGTGTCCATGCCGACCTCGGCCTCGAGCTGGAACACGGCCTTGAGGCCGCCCCCCAGGTCCTCGCTGCCGCGCAGGCCCCAGCGCGAGGTGTTCATGCCGCCCGAGGTGACGCCGAAGCGGTGGTCGCCGGCCGCGTTCATGTGGTCGCGGTATTCCATCAGCACGTCGGCGATGCCGTAGACGGTGACGCTGCTCTGCGCGAAGGCGGCGGGCGCGGCGCACAGCGCCAGCAGGCCGGCGCACAGGGCATTCAGTCGAAGGGTGCGGGTCGTTTTCAAGAGGTCTCCTCGTTGTCGTTGATGGGGATCGGGAAAGGCAAGGGGTCGGCAGGCACCCGGGTCGCTCAGCGCCGCAGGCCGAAGCGGGTCGCCAGCTCGCCGTACTGGCGGTTCTGGCGGTCGATGAAGGCGCGCAGCGCCGGGCCGGTCAGCGCCAGCGGGAACAGCCCGTGTTGCGCGCGGAGTTCCTGGAAGGCCGGCGTGGCCATCAGCTGGTCGAAGCTGGCCGTCCAGGCCGCGACCGCGCCGTCCGGCACCTGCGGGCCGACGTAGAAGCCGCGGATCGCGGGCCAGACGATGTCCACGCCCTGCTCCCGCGCCGTCGGTACGCCGGCCAGCGGCCCGGGCAGGCGCTGCTCGGCCAGCACCGCCAGCACCCGGAAGGGACCGCCGGGCGCGAGCTTGTCGAAGACCTCGGACGCGTCGCCCATGTAGACCTGCACGTGCCCGCCCTTGAGCGCGGCGCTGGCCTCGCCGCCGCCCTCGAAGGCGACGAAGCGCATGGACTTGTGATCGACGCCCGCCGCCCCGGCGACGAGGGCGGACTTCACCCAGTCCTGGCTGCCGATGGTGCCGCCGGCGGCGAAGCTGATGCGTCCCGGGTCGGCCTTGAGCGCGGCCAGCAGGTCCGGCAGCGTCTTCCAGGGCGCCTGGCGTCCCACCAGCACCACGCCGTAGTCGATGCCGACGGCGGCGACCCAGCGCACGTCGTCGATGCTGCGCTTGCCGAAACGGCCGTTGGAAAGGTTGAGCAGCGAGCCGCTGGAGAAGGCGACCAGCGTCTGCGGTTCCGCGGGACGGCGGGTGACGATCTGGTCGAAGGCGATCGCGCCGACGCCGCCCGGCAGGTAGGTGATGCGCATCGGCGTCTTCGTCAGCCCGGCCTGCTGGAACGCCGCCTGGGCGAGCTTGCAGCTCTGGTCGAAGCCACCGCCGGGCTTGGCCGGGGCGATGCATTCCGGCGCGGCGTCGCCCACCGGCAACGCGGGCGGCGCGGCATGAGCCGCCGGCGCCATCAGGCCGGTCCCGGCCGCCAGGGCGGCGGCCATCAGCAGCGCGCCCGCCCAACGCCGGCCCGCCTGCAACATCGGGGTCGATCGCATCTTGTCTCCTGCGGTGATCTGGGTCGCCGTCAGCCGCCGGGCTCGCGGGAATCGCGAATCGCCGGCAGGCTCGCGCGGTCGCCCGCCACCTGCTTGCAGCGGACTCTAGGAAAGCGGCGCTTTCAGCCGGCTTTCAGCGGTTCAGGAATTTCCGATGCCGGCGACAGCGGAAGCCGCAGCGTCACGGTGGTCCCCCGCTCCAGGCCGTCGGCGTCCAGGCGCGCGGCGCTGACGTCCATGTCGCCCAGGTGCCGCCGGACGATCGCCCGCACGATCGCCAAGCCCAGGCCCGAGCCCGGCAGGTCGACGTTGCTGCCGCGGAAGAAGCGCTCGCCGGCGCGCGGCCGCTCGTCGGCGGGAATGCCGGGGCCGTCGTCGACGACGCGGATCACCGCCATCGGGCCCGCGATGCCGACCTGCAGCGTCACCTGCCCGCCGCGCGGCGTGTAGCGCAGCGCGTTGTGCAGCAGGTTCAGCAGCGCCTCGCGCAACTGGCCCTCGTGGCCGAGCACGACGATGTCGGCCTGGCCGCAGTCGAAACCCAGGTCGATGCCCTGCTCGCGGGCCAGCGGCCAGGACTCGCGCGCGCAGCGGTCGGCCAGGCGGTCCAGCGCCAGCGGTGCCATCACCACCGGCGCGGTGTCGGCGCGGGCCAGCGCCAGCATCTGGTTGGTGCGGCGCACCGTGTCGTCGATCTGGCCCTTGAGCGCTTCCAGCGCCTCGGCGATGCGCGCCGGATCGTGCTCGCGCCGCGCATAACCGACCATGGTCGCAAGCGTCGCCAGCGGCGTGCGCAGCTGGTGCGAGGCGTCGTCGACGAAACGCCGGCGGCCGTCGATCAGCTCCCGCTGCCGGGCCAGATGGTGGTTGATCGCGCGCACCAGCGGCGCCGCGTCGGCGGGCACCTGGGTTTCGTCGACCGGCGACAGGTCGTCGTCGGCCCGCGCCTCGACCTCGCGCCGCAGGCGGTCCAGCGGGCGCAGCGCCCAGCCGATCACCAGCGCCAGCGTGCCGGCGACGACGGACACCGTCAGCAGGTCGCGCCACATCGCCTGGATCAGCAGCGCGCGGGAGAACGCGTTGCGCGAGTTCGTGCTCTCCGCCACCTGGATGATCATGCGGCGGCCGGGCCGCTCCGGATCGAGCTCGCGCGCCCAGGCGCCGACGCGCACCGGCTCGCCGAAGTATTCGGCATCGATGAAGCGCGGCACGCCGCTCTTGAGCGGCTGCGCCGGCAACGGCAGCCCGGCGTTGCCGATCTCGACCAGGCCGTCCTCGGTGCTGACGCGGAAATACACCTGGCCGCTGGCGGTCAGCTCGAAGAACTCCAGCAGGCGATACGGCATCTCCACCGACAAGCCGCCGGTCTCGGTCGACACGTTGTTCTCGATCGCCTTGATGGCGCCGAGCAGCGAGCGGTCGTAGGCCGAGTTCGCGGCCTGCAGCGCGGTGCCCCAGGTCAGCGCCAGTTCGACGCCGACGGCGGCCAGCATGACGGGCAGCACCAGCGCCAGCAGCGTGCGACGGACGCTGAAGCGGTGCCAGCGGGCCGGCAGCGACGGCAGCAGCGGCATCAGGCGGGCGAGCCGGCGCGCGCCCGACGCCGGCGCCGTCATGAGGCTTCCAGCACGTAGCCCAGGCCGCGCAGCGTGGTGATGCGCACCTTGCCGGATTCGATCCGGCGGCGCAGCCGGTGCACGAGCACCTCGACGGCCTCGGGCCGCACGTCCTGCTCGTCGGAGAACAGGCGCTCGAGGATTTCCTGCTTGGACATCGGCTCGCCGCTGTGCTGGATCAGCGTGCGCAGCACCGCGTGCTCGCGGGGGGACAGCGGCAGCGGTTCGCGGTCCAGGGTGAACAGCTTGGAGGCGGCGTCGTAGACCAGCGGCCCGCAGGCGAAGCGCGGCTGGTCGCGCCCGCGCGAGCGGCGGATCAGCGCGACCAGGCGGGCCTCGAGCTCCTGGATCTCGAAGGGCTTGGCAAGGAAGTCGTCGGCGCCCTCATGCAGCGTGCTGACGCGCTCCATCAGCGAGTCGCGGGCGGTCAGCACCAGCACCGGCACGCGGGAATCGGCGTCGCGCAGGCGGGCCAGGACTTCGTGGCCGCCCAGTCCCGGCAGGCCGAGGTCCAGGATCATCGCGTCGTAGCGGGTCGCGCCGAGCTGGCCCAGCACGAGCCGGCCGTCGTCGACCCAGTCGACGACGAAATCGTTCTGCCCGAGCGCCTTCACCAGCCAGTCGGCCAGGGGCTTCTCGTCTTCGACCAGGAGGATCCGCATGGCGCGCGATGCTAGCGCGCGGACATGCGGTGCCGGCTAGTGTCTTTCCACATGCCGGCGGCGCCGGGTCGGCGCCCCCACGAAAGTCGGCCAGGCTCGAATTGAAACCGAAGGAGGTCAGCCGTCGCCGGTCGGGGCGCTGCCCGACCGGTCGACGGCTGACTGATGGGGAAATGAATCGAGGGCCGATGAGCTTGCGCTCAGGCGAGGTCGCCGCGGGCGGCGTCGATCGTGGCGATCGCCTCGACGGTGTCGCCGTGGCGGACCAGCCAGCTGACCTTCTCCAGCTGACGCAGCTCGGGGGCGCTGACCGGCAGGCGCTGCGCCATCAACTGGCGACGGGCGTCGCGCAGCAGATGCATCGCGTTGTCCTGGTGGTCGCAGTAGAGCTCGACCTGCACCGCGCGCAGTTGCTGCTGGACCATCGCGCGTCGCTCCGATCGGCGCGCCATGTCGTCGGGATCGGTCGCGGCCTGGGCCGACGCCGCCGCGAAGGCGGCCACCATGGCGAGGATCGGGGTGGACTTGCTCATGTGCTTCTCCTGCGGTCCGGCGGGCTCCGCGCCGGTGGCGTCTTCTGCAAGGCGTCGCCGTGGGCCGCGGAGCGGGTCGGGCCGATTGCGTCAAACAACGTGTTGCCCTGGGACGTAAGGTGCGCCGGCCGGGTTAGGGAATGCTTAAGAAAACCCGCGATCACGCAAGTCGGCACAACGACTTGGCGTTGGGCGCACCTGCCTTCACGCCACCTCCACGTCACCGTCACACGCGGTCACCGACGCCGGTTTGTATGCCACTGTGTCCAGCACCCGCCGCGACACGCGCCGCGCCAATTCGCCGCGGCAGTCACACACCGGCGATACATCGCCCCGATGCAATGCGGACCACGCAGCAGACGACGCTGCCTTCAAGCCTTCAAAGGAGTCCGCCATGTCCACGACCACCGATCACGTCCAGGTTCTCTACACCGCCCACACCCGCACCACCGGCGGCCGCGAGGGCCGCGGCCAGTCCGACGACGGCCGCCTCGACGTGCAGCTCGGCACGCCCGGATCGTCGCGCCCCGGCACCAACCCGGAACAGCTGTTCGGCGTCGGCTGGTCCGCCTGCTTCATCGGCGCGATGGGCTTGGCCGCCCAGGCGATGGGCGTGCGCCTGCCCGCGGAGACCGACGTCGAAGCCATCGTCGACCTCAACCGCGGCGCCGACGGCTACTTCCTGAGCGGCCGGCTGCGCATCCACGTGCCCGGCCTGCCGCGCAACCAGGCCTACGACCTCATCAAGCGCGCCCACGAGACCTGCCCCTACTCCAAGATGACGCGCGGCAACATGAACGTCGGCCTGGAGCTGGTCTGAGCGCGACGCCGGGAAACCCGCCATGAAGCGCCTGGTCCTCGCCCTGCTCTTCCTGCTCGGCGGCATGGCCCACGAGGTCCGCCATCCGCTGCAGTGCACCGCCATCACCAGCGGCGGCGGCACGCGCAGGCGCCCCACCGGCGGCTCCTGAGCCGCCTCGCCCCGGGCCGTCGACGCGCCACCCCGGCGCCGGTCCGGGGCGGACCGCCGGTCCACTGCGCAGCGCTCGGCGCCCGGCGCTCGGTATAGTGCCCGGCACCCCCACCAGCCGCGAGCGCCCCGGCCATGAGCCACGCCTCCTCCGGCCTGTCGATCCAGGCCTTCCACGATCCCCAGACCGGCACCGTCAGCTACGTGCTGACGGATCCCGCGACCCGGCAGGCCGCCATCGTCGACCCGGTGCTGGATTTCGACCTCAAGTCCGGCCGCACCGCCACCACGCAGGCCGACCGCCTGCTGGCGCATGTCGCCCAGGCCGGCCTCACCGTGCAGTGGATCCTCGAGACCCACGCCCATGCCGATCACCTCTCCGCCGCGCGCCACCTGCAGGCGCGGGTCGGCGGCCGCATCGCCATCGGCGAGCACATCCGCGAGGTGCAGGCGGTCTTCCGCAAGCTCTACAACCTGGAGCGCGACTTCCTGCCCGACGGCCGCCAGTTCGACCACCTGTTCCGTGACGGCGAGACCTTCCGCATCGGCGGCCTCGAGGCCGAGGCGATCAGCGTCCCGGGCCACACGCCAGCCTGTGTCGCCTATCGCATCGGGGACGCCGTCTTCGTCGGCGACACGCTGTTCATGCCGGACGTCGGCACCGCGCGCGCCGATTTCCCCGGCGGCGACGCGGCGACGCTCTACCGCTCGATCCAGCGGCTGCTGGCGCTACCGCCGGCGACGCGGCTGTTCGTCTGCCACGACTATCCGCCCGAGGGCCGCGCGCCGGCCTGGGAAACCACGGTGGCGGAGCAGCGCCGCGCCAACCTGCATGTCCACGACGGCGTGAGCGAGGCGGCCTTCGTCGCGCTGCGCCAGGGCCGCGACGCGCGGCTCGAGGTGCCGACGCTGATCCTGCCGTCGATCCAGGTCAACATCCGCGCCGGCCACCTGCCGCCGGCCGAGGACAACGGCGTACGCTACCTGAAGATCCCGCTGGACACGCTCGGCCGGCAATGAGCCCGGAGTGGGCCGCCCGTGAGGCGGCCTTGAAGGATCAGTGCCCGCCACCCGGCGTGGCTTCGGCCTCGCCGTCGTGTCCGGCCCGGATCGGGAACGGCGCGAACCAGGCCAGCACGATCGGCGGGATCGAGAACACCAGCACCCAGCCGAAGAAGCTCGCGTAGTGCTGGCCGACCCCGGCGAACAGCCAGCCGCTGACGCTGCCGGTGGCCCACTTGGTCATCGCCATCACGCCGGTGGCCATCGCGTAGTGGGTCATCTTGAAGGGCCCCGGCGCGATCTGCTGCATCATGTACAGCATGTGGCCGACGGAGCCCATGCCGAAGCCGAACTTCTCGATCGCGACCACGGCGCCGATCCACCACAGGTCGGTCGGCATCGCGTGGCTCAGGTAGTAATAGGTCAGGTGCGGCAGGTTGAGCGAGATCGCCAGCAGCAGGAAGGACCGCCGCAGCGTCATCTTCGCGGCGATGAAACCGCCCAGGAAGGCGCCCGCGATGAAGGCCACCGTCCCCGCCGTGCCGTAGATGTGCCCCAGCGCGCCGTTGTCCAGGCCGAGGCCGCCGGCGCTGCGCGGATCGAGCAGGAACAGCGGGCCGAACTTCTCGATGAAGCCCTCGCCGAAGCGGTAGAAGAAGACCACCGCCAGCATCATCCAGATCGACGGCTTCTGGAACAGCGTGGCCCAGGACTGCCGCAGCGACAACATCGCGCTGCCCAGGTCCTGGCCATGGACCGCGGCCGGCGCGCCCGGCGGCAGCACCCGCAGGTGCCACAGCCCGAAGCCGCCCATCATCGCCGCCGCCCCCAGCATCACGGCCATCCAGCACTGCACCCAGGTCCAGTGCAGCGACGCGTGCAGCCAGCCGGTCAGCGACACCAGCAGCCCCGAGGCCACCACCGCGCCCAGGTTCCAGCACATGCCCTGCAGGCCGGCGTAACTGGCCTGCTCGCGGGGCGGCATGGTGGTCATGAACACGCCGTCGGCCACGATGTCCTGCGTCGCGGAGGCGAAACCGGTGATCCAGAAGAAGGCCAGCGAAGCGCGGAAGAAGCCGTCCAGCGGCAGGCAGAACGCGACCGCGCCCAGCGACGCCATCATCAGGAACTGCATCGTGATCACCCACCAGCGCTTGGTCCGGTAGGGTTCCAGCAGGGGCGACCACAGCGGCTTGAGCACCCAGGGCAGGTACATCTGCGAGGTGTAGAGCGCGATGTCCTCGTTGGACACGCCCAGGTTCTTGTAGAGGATCGCCGCCACCGCGCCGACCAGCACGTTCGGCAACCCCATCGCCAGATAGAGCGACGGCACCCAGGTCAGCGGATGGCGGGCCGGCCGCGCGGGGGCCGCCGCGCCCGGATCGTCGCCCGGTGCCGCTTCCGCCAGGGCCGGCCCGGACGGCGTGCCGCCCCCGGTGATCCGGGAAAGATCTGCGCTCATCGACTTGTCTCCTTCTTGTGGGCGCGGAGCATACGACACCATGACAACGTTGTCAGCCCAGGGGAAGCGAGCATGCCTGGCCACCACCCGGGCATCCGGCCTGCCCCGCCAGGGAAATTCCAGGCAATGTTTCCGGGAGCTTCCCATGGCCTTGCTTCGTAATTTCCGGATCGGCAGGCGGCTGGCGCTGGCCTTTGCGGCGATCCTCGCCCTGCTCTGTTTCAGCGCTTGGTTCGGGACCCTGCAGATGGCCCGGATCAACGAGAACGTCCAGGACCTGAACGGCAACTGGCTGCCCAGCGTCACCCGGCTGGGCGCGATGCACGATGCCGCCAACCTCGCCCGCCGCCAGTCGCTGCGGGCCGCGCTGGTCACCGACGAGACCACCCGCGCCGCCAGCGGCCGCGAGCGTGAAAGCGCACTGCGCGCGTTCGACGAGGCCGCCAAGGCCTACGAAACCAGCATCACCGGCGAGACCGAACGCGCCCTCTACCAGGACATCCGGGCGGCCTGGACGGCCTATCTGGCGGCCGACGCCGAGCTGCTGCGCGCGGCTGCCGCCGGCGAGGCCGAGCACGCGAACGCCCGTCAACTGGCGACCGGGCGCACCACGACGCTGTTCGTCGCCGTGTCGGCCGCGATCGCCAAGGACATCGACTTCAACCGCGCCGGCGGCGACCGGGCCGCCCGGGCCGCCGCCGAGTCCTACGACCACGGCCGCCTGATCACGCTGCTGGTCGTCGGCGCCGCGCTGGCGGTGGGCATCGCGCTGGCCTGGCAGGTGACGCGCTCCATCACCTCGCCGATCGCCGAGGCGGTCAAGGCCACCGAGGACGTGGCCGCCGGCGACCTGACCGTCGACATCCACGCCGAGGGCCGCGACGAGCCCGCCGATCTCCTGCGGGCCATGGCGCGAATGGTCGGTCAGTTGGGGACGCTGGTCGGCCAGGTACGCGACAGCAGCGAGAGCATCGCCACCGGATCGCGCGAGATCGCCCAGGGCAATGCCGACCTGAGCACCCGCACCGAAAGCCAGGCCAGCAGCCTGCAGCAGACGGCCGCCTCGATGGAGCAGCTGACCAGTTCGGTGTCGCAGAGCGCGGCCTCGGCCGGCGAGGCCAGCCGCATGGCGGCGGATGCCTCCGGCGCGGCCAGCGAGGGTGGCCAGGCTGTCGGCGAGCTGGTCCGGACGATGCAGGGCATCAGCGATGCTTCGCGGCGCATCGAGGACATCATTGGCGTCATCGACTCGATTGCCTTCCAGACCAACATCCTGGCGCTGAATGCGGCGGTCGAGGCGGCCCGGGCCGGCGAGCAGGGGCGCGGCTTCGCCGTCGTCGCTTCCGAGGTGCGTGCGCTGGCGCAGCGCTCGGCCGGCGCCGCCCGCGAGATCAAGGGCCTGATCCAGGCCAGCGTCGACCGTGTCGACACGGGCGCCCGCCAGGCCGAGGGGGCCGGCGAGGTCATGCAGCGGGTGGTCGCCCAGGTCGGCCAAGTCGACACCTTGATCCGGGAGATTTCCGCAGCAACGCAGGAACAGAACGGCGGCATCCAGCAGGTCGGCGGCGCTGTCTCCCACCTCGACCAGGTGACCCAGCAGAATGCCGCTTTGGTCGAGCAGAGCGCCGCCGCCGCCGAGAGCCTCAACGGCCAGGCCCAGCAACTCGCCAAGCTGGTCAGCCAATTCCGCCTCCGCAGCGCCTGAGCCCCCTCCCGACGTCCTCGGTCGCAAAACCGACGCAGTACGGTCCTGGTCGGGGACGGTGAGGCGTGGGGTTCCGGCGCTTGACGCCGGGGCCCCATGCCTCGGCGGCCAACGCCCGGACCTGCGCAGGGGCGTCCTCGCCACCGCCCCCCCGCGCCTGGCCACGCCCCTCCCCGATTACCTAAGTCACCACGCCCAACCGCCCCCACTGGCTATCCTTTCCTCCGGTCAAGAAGGACAGCCAAGATGCTCACGCCTCGTTCGGGACACCACGGATACATGCGCGCCGCTCGCCGGGGCGCCACAGGAATGCTGCTGGCGCTGGGCGCGCTCGGCCTGCTGGGGGGCTGCTCGTCGATCGACAAGCTCAATCCCTTCTCCAGCTCGCCCAAGCCCACCGAGGTGCGCGGCAGCATCCAAGCGTCGCCGCAGCTCAACCCGAGCGTCAACAAGCGCCCCTCCCCGCTGCTGGTGCGGGTGTATGAGCTGAAGTCGACCAACGCCTTCAATGCTGCCGATTTCATCAGCCTGTACCAGAAGGACCAGGCCGAGCTTGGCACCGAGATGGTCGCCCGCGAGGAAATGACCCTCCAGCCCGGCGAATCCCGGACCATCAACAAGAAGACGCTGTCGCCGGAGACCCGCTTCATTGCCGTCTTCGGCGCCTACCGCGACCTGGAGCATGCGCGCTGGCGCGCGGTGGTGCCGGTGATGGTCGGCAAGAAGCAGGACGTCCTCATCCAGGCCGACGAGCTGTCGGTCAGCGCCTCGGTCAAGCAGCCGTGAGCTGGCACAGCAAGGTCATCTGGTCGCAGGGCATGTTCCTGCTGCCCCACCATTTCCAGCAGGAAACCCGATATCTGGAGCACCTGGTCGACAGCCGCGCCCGCGCGCTCGCGCCGCATGGCTGGGGCTTCACCGAGCTGGTGCTGGACGAGGCGCTGCTGAGCGTCGGCCGGCTGGGCATCGTGCGCGCCAGCGGCATCCTGCCCGACGGCACGCCCTTCCAGATCCCGCAGGCGGACGCCGCGATGGCGCCGCTGGAGGTGCCTGCCGACCTCAAGGGCGACATGATCGTGCTGGCCGCGCCGATCGCGCGCCCGGGCACCGACCAGGTGGCCTTCAACGGCCACGATGCCGGCGAGCTGCACCGCTACCACGTCGTCGACCAGGACCTGCGCGACCAGACCAGCGCCGGCGACGAGCCCGAGCCGGTCCAGACCGGCGCGCTCACGCTGCGGCTGCTGCCGGCGCGCGAGCTCAACGATGCCTATGCCGCGCTGGGCGTGGCCCGCATCGCCGAGCGCCGCGCCGACCAGCAACTGGTGCTGGACCGCAGCTACATCCCGCCGCAGACCCGCATCGACGCCAGCGGCCACCTGTCCGCGATGGCCTCGCTGCTGCACGGGCTGGTGCGCCAGCGCGCGCAGCTGCTGTCCTCGCGCATGGGGCAACTGGGCAACGGCGTGTCCGAGCTGGCCGACTTCCTGATGCTGCAGGCGCTGAACCGCGCCGACCCGCTGTTCCGCCAGCATGCCGAGTCACCGCATGTCCATCCGGAGCTGCTGCACCGCGACTGCCTGCAGCTGGCCGGCGATCTGGCCACCTTCGTGAGCGACACCCGCCTGGCGCCCGAATATCCGCTGTACCGCCACGACGACCTGCGCGGCAGTTTCGCGCCGCTGCTGGAGGACCTGCGCCGCATGCTCAGCGTGGTGCTGGAGCGCAACGCGCTGCAGATCGACCTGACCGAGCGCACCCATGGCGTGCGCACCGCCGTCGTGCCCGATGCCGACCTGCTGCGCAGCGCCAGCTTCGTCATCGCGGTCAATGCGCAGGTCTCGGCCGAGCAGCTGCGCCAGCGCTTCCCGGCGCAATCCAAGCTGGGCCCGGTGGACCGCATCCGCGACCTGGTCAACCTGCAGCTGCCCGGCATCGGCCTGCGCGCGCTGCCGGTGGCGCCGCGCCAGCTGCCGTTCCATGCGGGCTTCCATTATTTCGAGCTGGACCGCGGCGGCGAACTGTGGAAACAGCTCGAGCGCAGCGGCAGCCTGGCGCTGCACGTGGCCGGCGACTTCCCCGGACTGGAGCTTGAGCTCTGGGCCATCCGGCAATAGCCGCCCCGCGCGACGGCATGCCGGGCCTGGTCCCCGCTCCTCAGCCCTTCCATCGACAAGACAAGCAACCTCCGGGAGCCGGCATGGACCCCTCCGCGCTCAACGATCCGTTCGCAGGCTTCGACGATCAGCGCACCTTCATCAAGCCCCGCCCCGGCGGTGCGCAGGCGCCGCGTGGCGCCTCGCCCGCGCCGGACTCGGTCCAGCCCGACGCCGCCCCGCCGGCCGCCGGACTCAACCCGCTGCTGACGCTGGCCAACCCGCTGCTGCTGCTGGTGCCGCAGCTGCGCACGACGCGCCGCGTCGACGACGTGGCCGCGCTGCGCAACAACCTAGCCCAGGGCATCCGCGACTTCGCCGCGCGCGCCGCCGCCGCGGGCATCCCGCCCGAGCGCGTCATGGCCACCCGCTACGTGCTCTGCACGATGATCGACGAGGCCTGCGCCGACACCCCCTGGGGCGGCTCCGGCGTCTGGGCGCGGCACAGCCTGCTGTCGATGTTCCACAACGAGACCTGGGGCGGCGAGAAGGTCTTCCAGCTGATGGCGCGCCTGGCCGAGAAGCCCGATGCCAACCGCGACCTGCTCGAGCTGATCTACGCCGCGCTGACGCTGGGCTTCGCCGGCCGCTATCGCGTCATCGACAACGGCCCCGCGCAGCTGGAGGCGGTGCGTGACCGCCTGGCGCAGATCCTGAAGCAGCAGCGCGGCGACTATCCCGCCGCGCTGGCGCAGCACTGGCAGGTCGAGCCGACCGTGCAGCGCCGCCACATCGGCTGGCTGCCGCTGGCGGCGACCGCGGCGCTGACGGCGCTGCTGCTGGTGGGCGTGTACCTGACGCTGACGCTCTCGCTGGCGGATCGCTCCGATCCGGTGTTCGGCCAGATCCAGTCGCTGCGGCTCTCGCCGCCGGTGGTCGCGCCACCGCCGCCGCCGGCCAAGCCGCGCCTGGCGCAGTTCCTGCAGTCCGACATCAAGGCCGGCCTGGTCGCGGTGCGCGACGAGGTCGACCGCAGCGTGGTCACGATCCGCGGCGACGGCCTGTTCGCGCCGGCCAGCGCGACCATCGTCCCGGAGCGCGAAGCGCTGATGGGCCGCATCGCCGACGCGCTGACGCAGGTCCAGGGCACGGTGCTGGTGACCGGCCACAGCGACAACACGCCGATCCGCACCGCCCGTTTCCCGTCCAACTGGCACCTGTCCGAGGAACGCGCCAACACCGTGCGCGAGCTGCTGATCGCGCGCCGCGTCGCCCCCGAGCGCATCCGCGCCGAGGGCCGCGCCGAGGCCGAGCCGGTGGCGCCGAACGACACCCCGACCAACCGCGCGCTGAACCGGCGCGTCGAGGTCAGTCTGATGATCAATGGCCGCGCGCCCGACGCGCCGGCGCGCGGAGCTTCGCGATGAAACGCGTCCTGGGATGGATCTTCAACCGCTGGGTCCTGCTGGCGGTGCTGGTGCTGGCGGTCGCGCTGCTGATCTGGATCGTCGGCCCGCTGATCGCCGTCGGCGAGGCGCGTCCGCTGGACACCGCGCGCTCGCGCTGGATCACCATCGGCGTGCTGGTGCTGGTGGTGGCGCTGTGCATCGCCTGGAGCCGCTGGCGCGCCAAGCGCGGCAACACCGCCGTCGTCAACCAGTTGCTCCAGCAACCGGCCGCCGACACGACCGAGCGCGAGAGCGCCGACATGCTGGCCGTGCGCGAGCGCTTCCGCCAGGCGCTGCAGCTGCTGCAGCGCTCGCGCTTCGGCGCCGAGGGCTCGGCCGGCTTCGGCGCGAAGCTGCGCTCGCGCTTCGGTGGACGTTATCTCTATGAGCTGCCCTGGTACCTGATCATCGGCGCGCCGGGTTCCGGCAAGACGACCGCGCTGCGCCACAGCGGGCTGAACTTCCCGCTGGCCGACCAGATGGGCGACCACGCGATCCGCGGCGTCGGCGGTACCCGCCACTGCGACTGGTGGTTCACCGACCGGGCGGTGCTGATCGACACCGCCGGCCGCTTCACCACGCAGGACAGCGACCCGACCAACGACAAGGCGACCTGGAGCGGCTTCCTTCAGATGCTGCGGCGCTCGCGCCCGCGCCAGCCGATCAACGGCGCGCTGGTGACGGTGTCGGTGACCGACCTGCTGTCGCGCAGTCCGGCCGAGCGCGCCCAGCATGCCGCCACCGTGCGGGCCCGCGTGCAGGAGCTGCAGAAGGACCTGGACATCCGTTTCCCGGTCTACCTGCTGGTGACCAAGGCCGACCTGCTGTCCGGCTTCATGGACTACTTCGCCACGGTGGACAAGGACCAGCGCGCCGCGCCCTGGGGCTTCACCTTCCCGCGCGCCAGCGCCTCGCCGCTGGCCGGCTTCGGCGCCGAGTTCGACGCCCTCGAGCAGCGCCTGCAGGACGGCCTGATCGATCGCCTGCAGGCCGAGCGCGACCCGCAGCGCCGCGCCCGCATCTACGGTTTCCCGGCCCAGTTCGCGAGCCTGCGCGCGCTGCTGGCCGAGTACGCCGACGGCGTCTTCGCGCCCTCGCCCTACGAGGCGCAGCCGCAGCTGCGCGGCATCTACTTCGTCAGCGGCACGCAGGAAGGCACGCCGATCGACCGCGTGCTGGGCTCGGTGGCGCGCAGCTACCAGATCGAGCATGCGGTGCTCGCGCCCAACCAGGCCAGCGGCCGCAGCTACTTCCTGAACCGCCTGCTGGGCGAGGTCGTCTTCGCCGAGGCCGGCCTGGGCGGCACGCACCGCGGCTGGGAGCGGCGCCGCAATGCGCTGGCGCTGGCCGGCTACGCGGCCGTCGCGGTCGTCGGCGTGGGCCTGCTGACCGCCTGGACGGTCAGCTACTTCAACAACCGCAAGTACCTGCAGGAGACCAGCGCCCGCGCCGAGCAGGTCCGCGAGCTGCTGCAGGCCACGCCCAACCGCGCCTCGGCCGACCTGCTGCCGATCCTGCCCGCGCTGCAGGCCACGCGCGCGCTGGCGGCGGTCGAGGACGAGGTACCGCTGTCCATGCGCATGGGCCTGTTCCAGGGCCGCAAGATCGACAGCGCGGCGCGCGCCTCCTACCAGCGCATGCTGGGCGACGCGGTGCTGCCGCGGCTGGTGCTGCGCATCGAGGAACAGCTGCGCCAGGGCGCCGCGACGCCGGTCACGCTGTACGAGGCGCTCAAGGCCTACGTGATGCTGCACGACCCGCAGCACTTCGACGCGCAGGCGCTCAAGCAGCACATCGAGGGCGACTGGGAAAGCACCCGCCGCGAGCTGACGCCCGACCAGCGCGCCGCGCTCGGCGCCCACCTGGATGCCTTGCTGTCGCAGGGGGGCATCGCCTCGCCGCTGCCCGAGGATGCCTCGCTGCTGACGGCGGTGCGCACGCAGCTGGCGACGCAGCCGCTGCCGCAGCGCATCTACAACCGGCTGCGCGCGCAGGGCCTGGGCACCGAGTATCCCGACTTCACCGTCGCGCGGGCCGGCGGCCACAACGCGCCGCTGCTGTTCACCCGCGCCAACGGCGCGCCGCTGACGCAGGGCGTGCCGGGCTTCTTCACCCGTGACGCCTACCTGCGCGGTTTCCAGCCGCGCGTCGGTCAGGTGACCGACGAGCTGGCCGCCGAGGAGCCCTGGGTGCTGGGCGTCGCCGCCGCGCCCAAGGACGCGCAGGCCATGGTGCGCGCCAACGCGCCGCTGGTGGACGACGTGCGCCGGCTCTACCTGAACGACTACGCCGCGGCCTGGGAGGCCTTCCTCAACAGCGTCAAGCTGCTGCCGATGGCGACGGTGCCGCAGTCGGTGGAGCGCTCGCGCATGCTGTCCGCGCCGGACAGCCCGCTGGGCCCGTTCCTGCGCGCCGCCGCGCGCGAAACCACGCTGGCCCAGCCCGGCAACGCGATCGAGAACGCCGAGCGCCGCGCCGCCGACCTGGTGCAGCAGACGCGCGAGCGCGTCGCGGGCATGTTCTCCGGCAAGCCCGGCCAGCCCGCGCAAGCCGATCCGAACGCGCCGCGCATCGAGAGCATCGTCGACGACCGCTTCGTCGGCCTGCGCAGCATGGTCACCGCGCCCCCGGGCGGCGGCAAGGCGCCGCTGGACGAGACGGTGGGCCTGATCGCCGAGGCCAACATCATGCTGACCGCGGCCGATTCCGCGCTCAAGGGCGGCAGCGCGCCGCCGCCCTCGCCGGTGCCCACGCGGCTGAAGGCCGCCGCGGCGATGAGCCCCGAGCCGCTGCGCACGATGCTGGACGACCTGGGCAGCAGCAGCGCCCGCGTGTCGCAGGGCGCGATGCGCCAGAACCTGGGCATGGAGGTGCGCTCGCAGGTCGGCGAGTTCTGCAACCAAGCCGTGGCCGGCCGTTATCCGCTGGACCGCAATTCCTCGCGCGATGCGACCCAGGCCGACTTCGCGATGCTGTTCGCGCCGGGCGGCAAGATCGACCAGCTCTTCCAGCAGAAGCTCGCGCCCTACGTCGACACGACGACGCGGCCGTGGAAGTTCCGCGCGGTCGAGGGCACGCCGCTGGGCGCGGACAGCGGCACGCTGCCGCAGTTCCAGCGCGCGCAGGCGATCAAGGAGACCTTCTTCCCGGGCAGCAACACGCCATCGCTGCGACTGGACTTCAAGCCGATCGAGATGGACACCTCGATCCAGCAGTTCATCCTGGACGTGGACGGCCAGATCGTGCGCTACAGCCACGGCCCGCAGATCCCGACCTCGGTGCAGTGGCCGGGGCCGCGCGGCAGCTCGCAGGTGCGGGTGCAGTTGAGCCCGGCCAGCACGAGCGGCTCGTCCGGCATGGTCAACGACGGCCCGTGGGCGCTGTTCCGCCTGTTCGACCGGGTCAAGATCGAGAAGACCGCCGCGCCCGAGCGATTCAAGGCCACCTTCGAGATCGAGGGCCGCAAGGCGGTCTTCGAGGTCACCGCCAGCAGCGTCCGCAACCCGTTCCGGCTGCCGGAGCTCAACGAGTTCCGCTGCCCCGGCGGGCTGTGAGGCGCACCAGGAGAGACCGACGATGAGCGCGTTGCCCGAAGCCCTGAACACGTCCGGCGACACCGTGCCGGGCTGGTACGGCAAGGTCGCCGCCCTGGGCGACTTCGCCCAGCGGCGGCTGCCGCAGCACTGCGTGCGCCACTGCGACGCCTGGCTGTCCGGGATGATGCAGGACCTGCCCAAGGTGCTGGGCGCCCGCTGGCTCGACACCTACCTGACGGCGCCGGTGCTGCGTTTCGCCTGGGCGCCGGGCGTGGTCGACATGAAGTGGTGGTTCGGCGTGCTGATGGCCAGCTGCGACAACGTGGGCCGCTATTTCCCGCTGGTGATCGCGCAGCCGCGCACGCAGCCGCCGATCGACCGCGCCGGGCTGGACCACCTGGACCGCTGGTACACGGTGCTGGCCAACGCGGCCATGCGCACGCTGGACGACACCGCCACGGTGGACTCGCTGGAAGCGGCGCTCGCGGCCGCCCCGCCCTGGCCGGCGAGCCATGCGGCGACGCTGCCCGCGCCGGAGAACGCGGTGCAGTGGGTCACCTACACCGCGCCGGCGAGCCTGCTCACCTCGGCGATGCCGATGCTGGCGGCGGGCGAGCTGATGGAGCGCCTGGCCGGCTGCACCGTGTGGTCGCCCAACCCCGAGCCCGGCCAGCAGATCGACATGCGCTGGGGGCCCGGCCTGCCCTATGTGGAAGCGTTCGCGGCGCTGCTGACGAAGAAGACCGGTTGATCAGGGTTTTCCCTTAATCGCGCGGCTCTTGAAGCGCGAGGCCCCAATTCCTAAATCTGTGTCGACCCGCCATCCACCGATTCGGACGAGGAACTGAATCATGGCCAAGCCGCTCTCCGACACCCCCTCCCAGGCGCCGACCCGGCGCTCCGCGCGCCCGCTGCGCTCGACGCGGCTCGTGATGAGCCCGCCCCATCTCCAGGCCTATCTGCTCGCGCGCGAGACGCTGCGACGCCTGAAGTGCTCATCGCGCCCCTGCTTCGCGCGCGAGCCCTCCCCCGCCGCGACGGCAACCACGACCAGGGCCGCGTCCCGTCCTGACGGGCGATAGCGCCCGCCTTGCCGCGACGGTGCGAGCCCGCCGACCCAGCGCCTCGGGTCGCCCTCGGGCCGAGCCTGGCCGCGCGTCTCCGGTCGTCCGCACCACCGGTTCATCACGGGACGGCGCCTGCGCCATCCCTTTCATCGCCCCATCGATTCATCGACCAGGAAAGGAGGTCTCTCATGTTCGATACCGTGTTCCACCGCCCTCAAGGCCTGCTGGAGCAGCTCACCCAGCTGCAGCAGGCGCTGTCGCGTTCGCGCGCGCCGGACGGTCTGGCGGACAGCATCCGCTCGGCGACGGCGGGCGCTTTCCCGCCGATCAACGTGGGCCGCACCGAGCGCTCCATCGAGGTTTACGCCTTCGCCGCCGGCCTGGACGCGCAAGCCATCGACGTGACCGTCGAGCGCGGCGTGCTGCGGATCTCCGGCGAGCGCAAGCCCACCGCGCGCGACTCGTCCGACGGCGTGCAGCTCTACGCCGCGGAGCGCTGGCACGGCCGCTTCACCCGCGCCGTGGCGCTGCCCGACGATGCCGACACCGGCAGCGTGGACGCGCATTACCGCGACGGCGTGCTGCGCGTCACGGTGGGATTGCGCGAAGCCGCCCGTCCGCAGCGCATCAACGTCCAGTGAACGACGATCTCACGAAGAAAGGAGCTGTCATGTCCACCCACACCCAACTGACCCGCGCCGATGGCGCCCGCGCGGAACTGGCTTCGACCGGGCAGAACACGTCGGCCGGCAAGCCCGTCTCCGGTCCCCGCGCGGTCGCGGAACCCGCGGTCGAGATCTTCGAGGACGCTGGCGGCATCACGCTGCTGGCCGACATGCCGGGCGTGCCGCGGGAAGCGCTCGACGTCCGGCTCGATGGCGAGACGCTGGTGATCGAAGGCGAGGCCGCGGTCAGCGCGCCTGACGGCATGCGCCCGCTGTGGGCCGAGGTGAGCGTGCCGCGTTTCCGCCGCGCCTTCACCTTGAGCCGCGAGCTCGACATGGGCCGCATCGAGGCCGGCATGAAGGACGGCGTGCTGACGCTGCGGATCCCCAAGCAGGCGCATGCGCAGCCGCGGCGCATTGCGGTGTCCACGGGCTGAAGGACGGCCAGGCGATCGGGCCGGCGTTCGTCGACCCGATCGCCGCCGGCGGGGCCATGGAGGGCCATCGACCATCGTGCCAGGACTCCCCCTGCCGTGCGCCTGGCCGGCCGCACCGCCGCCGGCCGGCGTGTGAATGTCTCGCGCGTCACTTCATGGGCAGGCCTTGAAATATCGACTCGACATAGGCGGCTATCTCGGCTCCATCGGACGAGTCGATGACCAACAGGTGGCTTCTTGCAAAAGCCACCCAATCCAACTCCGGGTCGGACAGCGCCGCTGCCAGCTCTGTGGCGAGCTGAACGGGATCAACAAAGCCATCTGCGATGTCTCTCTCGAGCAGGTGGCGACGCTGCACGTTGTCGAGATCCATGTCACTTCGATAAGAAGTCAGCGCGGCAATCAAGGTCGTGTAGCTTTTCATCCGAGGTGCGCAACAGTGGGGACTGACGCTTGAGCTGATGGGCTCACCGGCAAGGGGCGTTGGCCGCAATGCGCATGATAGGCAGCCAGGACATCACGGCCAAGTTGCAACCCCAGCTCTACATGAGCGCCACGCGCGCAAGTCGCGAGCGACATCACACCAGCCTTGATGCCACAGCAGCCGATACCGGCCGCGCCTGCGCAGGCCGCCGGGACCAGCGCTCAGCGCTTGTGTTCCGCGCCCGCCGGCAACGGAACCTCGACCCATCGATTCAGCCAATCGACGATGCGCGCATGCCCGTCGAGTCGATGGGACGGTCGGCCCTGGCCCAGCGTGTGGTGGTCGCCGCCGGGGTAGAGGACCATCTCGCTCGGCGTTCCCGAGCGCTTGAGCTTCACGAACATCTCTTCCGACTGGCATTTCGGGCAACGCTCGTCGTCCTTGCCCTGGAGGAACAGCGTCGGCGTGCGGCCGCGGCCGATGTGCGCCATCGGCGAGAGCTCGATCATCAGTTCGCGGTTGGCCTCGGGCTTGCCTTCCATCGAGAAGGGGTCGGCGTAGTAGCCGCTGTCGGAGGTGCCGTAGTGCGTCTCCAGGTTGCCCACCGGCGCGCTGACCACCGAGACGCGGAAGTCCTCGCAATTGCCGGTGGCATACGCGCTGAAGTAGCCGCCGTAGGACGAGCCGGCGATCGCGACCCGTTCGTCCACCAGGCCCTCGCGCCGCAGCGCGGCGATCGCGGCGCGGTATTGCGGCAGGTCGAGCTTGCCCCAGCACTTGCGCAGCCGCTCGCTGAACCGGCGGCCGTAGCTGGCCGACCCCACCGCGTTGAGCGCCAGGATGGCCCAGCCCTGGCTGGCCAGCACCTGCCAGTACGGTGCCGTCGGGAACTGCAGGGCCACGTAGCTGGCCGGCCCGCCATGCACGTCGACCAGCAGCCGGCGCGGTGAGGCGTCGCCCTCGCGCAGGAGCAGCCAGCCCTCGATCGACTCGGTGCCGCCCTCGCCGTCCGGCACCTCGAAGCGGCGACGCTCGAGCTTGAGCGCAGGCCGCTGCCGCCACCAGCCGTTGAAGTCGCTGATGCGTCGCGCCTGGCCGCCGTCCAGGTCGCAGCGGTGGGCTTCGATCGGATGGTCCATGCCTTCCTCGACATAGGCGATCACCTCGCCCACCGCCATCGCGCTCACCTGCCCGGCGGGCGGCTCGACCAGCGGGGTGACTTCGCCGCTGTCCACCTGGATGGACACGATGCGCTGGACGCCGCGCCAGGCCTGCACTGCGCGCAGCCGGCGGCCATCGGCGTCCCAGAACAGCGCGTTGCTGAAGAGCTCGACATCCTCGTCGGCCACTCGACGCGTTGTGCCGCTGGCCACGTCCACCGCCCACAGCCGCATGATCGCGTCGCCGCCGTTCTCGGCGCCCATGAAGGCGATCGTCGATCCGTCAGGGGAGAACGCCGGCCACGAGGCGGTGGCCACCGTCGTGGTGAGCCGCCGCGCTTCGGGAAACGGCTGCACGGGGCCGTCGAGGTCCAGCATCCAGACATCGGTGCAGTGGCTCTCGCGTTCGTCCTCGCGTCCCCGGGTGTAGGCCAGACGCCGGCCGTCGCGCGACCAGGCCAGATGCCCCACGTCGTAATCGCCGCGGGTGAGCGGCGTCGCCGCCTGCGACTCGATGTCCAGCAGCACGACCTGCAGCCGGGCGCCCAGCACATAACCGGAGCCGTCCATCTTGTAGGGCAGGCGCCAGACCACTTCCGGCGCCGTCGCGGAGGCGATCGGCCGCTGCAGGTCGACCTCCCGCGTGCCGTCGACGCGCTGGTCCGGATCGACATTGACCGCGCAGACCAGCGCGAGCTGCCGGCCGTCCGGCCGCCACGCCAGGTCGACCACGGTGCCGGCGAAACGCGTGATCTGGCGCGCCTCTCCGCCGTCCGCGGGCATCAGGTACACCTGCTTCGGCCCGCCATGCCGGTCGCTGAGGAAAGCGATGCGATCGCCGCCGGGAGACCAGTGCGGTCGCGTGTTCTTGCCCGGCACGAAGGTCAGCCGGTTCGATGGCCCACCGTCCAGGGGCAGCAGCCACAGGTGGGTCTGGTAGTCATCGTCCGCGCGTTGGACCGACTTCAGCGCGCACACCGCTCGCTGGCCGCCAGGGTGCAAGTCGAGCGACTCGATGCGCTGCTCGTTGCAGAGGTCGTCCACGGTGAAGGCGCTCGGGGCTTCGGCCATCGGCATTTCCTTTCGCTGAAAGAGGAAAGGGGCCGACCCCTGCGGGCCGGCCCCCACGCTGGCAGATGCTCAACGCTCGTCGCGTTGCTGGCCGCCCTCGTCGCGCTGCTGGCCGCCTTGCTGGCGCTGCTGCTCGGCACGGTTCTGCGAGCCGTCCTCGCGCTGCTGGCCTTGCTGGCCTTGTTGGCGCTGCTGCTCCTGGCCTTGGGAGGCCTGGCCTTGCTGACCCTGGTTCTGGCCCTGCTGGCGCTGCTGCTCGCGGTTCTGGTCCTGCTGGCCTTGCTGACCTTGGTTCTGCTGGTTCTGCTCCCGCTGCGAGCCGGAACCGCCTTGCTGGCCTTGGGTCGACTGACCTTGGTTGGATTGCTGAGTCATGGTGGTGTCTCCGTCAATGGGTCATTGGCACATGCCAACGACCTCTTCATTGCAAAGCCCATGCCATCGAGGTTGCGGGGCGGCAGGCGGTTGTGGACGACCGGCAGATGAACCAGTCAGTCGCGGAAAAGCGAGCCTGGGCGCGGCCTGCTAGAGAGAGCACGCGCGTGCGCCTCGCGGCGCGCGAACCGGCGCAAGCCCTGACCCCAAAACACTTGCCTGGACAAGTGTGTGAGTTCTGCCGCATGCCCTTCCGAACGTCGGAAACGAAGTGACGCAATTTTCCTGGCGGCCGAGAACCCCGATGCCATCGGCGATCCACGGCCATCGCGCCCCCACCGTGGCGGCGAGACCCTCATCGCAGCGCTGGATCGGCCCTTGCCAGATCGACCTTGTCGCCGTGCACGCCGGCCCCGCTCGAGGGCTGCGTGACGCGGCGCTTCAAGTTGCCCTCTTCCCCGCCTACCGTAAGGAGATTCCATGTTCGCCCACAACAAACGCCTCCAGTACACCGTCCGCGTCCGCGAATGCAATCCGGCGCTGGCCAACCTGATGCTCGAGCAGTTCGGCGGCCCGCAAGGCGAGCTCGCCGCCGCCTGCCGCTACTTCACCCAGGCGCTGGCCGAGGACGACCCGGGCCGCAAGGACATGCTGCTCGACATCGCCACCGAGGAGCTCAGCCACCTCGAGGTCATCGGCACCATCGTCGCGATGCTCAACAAGGGCGCCAAGGGCCAACTGGCCGAGGCGACCGATTCCGAAGCGGAGCTGTTCCGCTCGCTGCAGGGCGCCGGCAACGACTCGCATGTGACGCAGGTGCTGTACGGCGGCGGACCGGCGCTGACCAACTCCGGCGGCCAGCTCTGGAACGCCGGCTACATCGACAGCATCGGCGAGCCGACCGCCGACCTGCGCTCCAACATCGCCGCCGAGGCGCGCGCCAAGATCGTCTATGAACGGCTGATCGCGGTGACCGACGACCCCGGCGTGAAGGAGGCGCTGGGCTTCCTGATGACCCGCGAGATCGCCCACCAGCGCTCGTTCGAGAAGGCGCTGTATTCGATCAGCCCCAACTTCCCGCCGGGCAAGCTGCCGGGCAAGCCGGAGTTTGCCTCGGTCTACTACAACATGTCGCAAGGCGAAGGCGACATGCGCGGCCCGTGGAACGACAGCAAGCTGTTCCTGTACGAGTCGGCCCGCGAGCGCCAGTGCGCGGTCGACGGCGGCGACGGCCAGGCGTCGGTGGGCCTGACGCCGGACGAGGAACGCGACTGCGAGGCCATGCGCACCCGCACCGCGTCCGATCCGCTGAGCGAGCCCGTCACCGGCGTGGAGCTGGGCAGCGGGCCGACCCCGGTGGATGCGTCGAATGCGGCGATGGACAAGTCGCAGCCGTAAGCCCGACGGAAGAGGCCACGCAGGCACCCGGGCCGGCAGGGATCGAACTCCTAGGGCTCGTCCTTCGGCGAACCACCTTCGCCAGATTGCACCGGCCGGGTCGCCTCGATCTCACTCTCTTCGCTGGACTCCTCCGACTCGTCCGAGTCCACATCGACGATCGTTGCCGCGGCGGGCTGGAGCGCGCCCGGTATCGGATAGTCCGTCTCCTTCACCGGACGGCCCTCCTTGAAGAGCGCATTGTTTCCTTTCAGGTAGTAGAACTCGCTCGCTCCGTCTTGATGCAGCTTCTTTCGCGCCTTGTGGGAAGTGATCGTTCGAATCGGCTTGCCCTGGTCGTCCGTCGTGAGCTGCGGAGCTCCGCCGCGGTCCGATGAAGCCCCCTGCTGCCTGCGTGCTTTCGAAAAAGCTGCCGAGGTCTCGATGGCACTCTTGCGACTCTCCGAGTCGTGAGGCTTCCAACCGGTTCGGGTCAGCGTCTCGACCAGCTTCCTGCCTGTGATCGCGTCGATGGTGTACGCCGCCCCCGAGGTCGAGGGCGCGGCTCCGTGGGCCTCCTCGTGAGCCTGCGAAATCAAGCTCCAATTACCCTGCTTGAACGCGTGGTAGCTCGTATTGAGGTCCTCAAAGAATTTGGTAACGAAGTCCGGTATGGCCGAGTCCGTTCTACCCAACTGAGCGACACCCACGGGTGACGCCGCAGCCGCCTTACCCGGCCAAGACTTTCCGGCGCCTTGCAATACGGGCCGATCACTCTCTGCCCCGCCAAGCACGCCATCGACGAGCCGACGCTGCGCCTGCATGCGGGGTGACTGGTCGACAAAGGCCTGCAGCGTCCTCGCCTGGATCAGGCTGCGCTCATGCATCGCTCGCACCGACACGCGGTCGCCCTGCGCCGCGGGGAGGTCCTGTGCCGAGGGGGCACGGTGGTGAGAGCGCTGCTTCATCGCGAACCCTTTGGCGGAAGTGATGTCGAACGCCAATCTATCCGCCGGCGTCCCGAGGTTCCATCGGCCCCTGGCTGATCTGTCTCCCGCAAATTGCCGAAAGGCCGCCCCGCCCCGCACAGGGGGCGTTGATCAGACTCGTCGCTCCCTCGCAGCCGCCTCGACGAGGTCCATCACCGCCGCGGCGAAGACGGACGGGCATTCCTGCGGGAAGTTGTGGCCGACGCCCGCCACTCGCTCATGTCGCACGAGCCGCGCGAAATGGCGCGCATGCGAGCGCGTGTCGGGCTCGACGGCGACGCCGTCCGCCAGGCCGTCGAGCAGGATGGTCGGGACCTGGATCAACGGTCGCGTCAGCAGCTTCGCCTCCAGTTCGAGGAAGCGCGCATCGCCCGGGACCAGGCCATAGCGGTGGCGATAGGAATGCACGACCACCTCGACGAAATCGGGGTTGTCGAAGGCCGCCGCCGAGCGAAGGAAGTCGGCCTCGGTGAACGGCCAGCGCGGTGACCACATCTGCCACAGCAGCTTCGCCATGGCCTGCCGGTGCTGCTCCAGGCCGCGCCGGCCGCGCTCGCCATGCAGGTAGAACTGGTACCAGTAGCGCGCCTCGTTGGCCGGCTCGTCCGGCGCCATCGCGTCCGGCGGATGCAGCAGGTTGTAGCCGTTGCAGGACACCAGCCCGGCGCATCGCTCCGGCCACGCCGCAGCGACCACGCAGGCGGCCCGTCCGCCCCAGTCGTATCCGGCCAGCACCGCGGACTCGATCCGCAGCGCGTCCATCAGCGCCCGCAGGTCGGCGCCGAGCACCGCCTGCTCGCCGGACCGCAGGGTGTCCGCAGCGAGGAAACGCGTCGAGCCGTAGCCGCGCAGGAAGGGCACCAGCGCCCGGCAGCCCCGCTCGACCAGGCGATCGGTCACCGCCTCGTAGGCATGGATGTCATACGGAAAGCCGTGCAGCAGCACGACCGCCGGCCCGTCGCTCGGACCCTCGTCCCACAGGCCGACGCTCAGGTCGCCGGCGTCGACTTGACGGACCGTCCTCATCGCCTGTCTCCAGCTGTCCACGACTGTCTCGCGGCGCCTAGCACCGTCTCGCGCCTTCCCCGCGCTGACTCCCGCGTCGGCGCGCTCGCGCCCCGCGCTCAGAGCGGCATCCGCCGCGTCGACTCGTCCTCTTCTTCCTCTTCCAGCGGGACGGGTCCGGAGTCCACCGCGGTCTCGTCCGTGGCGGTGCCGGCCGCGTCGGCCGGGGCCTCGGCGGCCACGGCCAGGGCCGGCTCGCCGACCCACAGCGCGATGGCGCTGAAGTTGTCCTGGTCCGGCAAGCCGCGCTCCTCGATCACCGCGCGCATCGACGCCAGCCAGTCGTCCGGCGAGGCGGCCGCGCGCAGCGTGTCGTGGATCAGCGTGTCGCCCGCGCTGCCCCACCAGCCGTCGCTGCACAGCAGGAAGACGTCGCCGTCCTGCAGCGGCTGCGGCGAGGTCGTGTGGGGATGCAGCTCGTCCTCGATGCCCAGCGCGGCCACGAGGTGGTTCTTGTGCGGGTGATCCTCGGCCTGCTCCGGCGTCAGCAGCCCGGCCTCGATCAGCATCTGCACCACGCTGTCGTCCTGCGTGATCGTGTCGATCTGGCCGTCGCGGAGGCGGTACAGGCGGGAGTCGCCCACGTGCGTCCAGAGCGCGAAGTTGCGCTGCGCATCCACGCACAGCGCCACCACCGTCGTGTGCATGCGGTCGCGGCCGGTGCCCTCGACGCCGCGACGCACGTCGTCGTGCGCGGCCAGCACCGCGCCGGTCAGCAGCTCCGGCCGCCAGGGCAGCGTGGCGTCGCCCAGGCTGGTCTGCATCCGGTGGACGGCGCGACGCGCGGCCTCCGCGCCATTGCGGTGGCCGCCGGCGCCGTCGGCCAGCACGGCATACCAGCCGGGGCCGTTCTCGTGCGCCACGATGGCGTCTTCATTGTTGGCGCGCGCGCCTTGTTCGCTGCAGGCGGCGACCCGGATCTTGAGCATGGTGTGAACGACGTGTAGGACGATCGGCGGGGCTCAGGCCCCGCTCTGCTGTGGTTGTGCGTGCGGCGCGACCGGCGCCGGGCCCTGGCCGTGCTGGCTCAGGCGCTCGAGCTGGTCTTCGTAGGCCTCCAGGAAGGCCTTGCCGAACAGGGTGTGGAAGTCCTCCTGCGCCTCGTCGCGGATGGATTCGAAATGCTGCAGGTAGAGCTCCCAGAGCTTGGCCTTGCGGTTCATCGCCAGCACGCTGTCCAGCACCGAGCGGCTGGTCAGCTTGGCCTCCAGCGCCGAGGGCTGGAAGCGCGTCAGCACGCCCTCCAGCGCGGCGCGGGTGCCGGCCATCGTGCCGATGGTGTGGCCGACCAGGTCGCGCATCGCGTCCTGCATCGCCGCCGGGCCGGGCAGGAAGCCGCGCACCGGCGGCTGCAGCAGCTGCTCGAGCGCCGACTGCGCGTCGGGCGAGAACTTCAGCGGGTTGTTGTCGCGCGAGCGGATCACCGTGACCTGCGCGCGCAGCTCGTGCTTCGTGGCCGCGCGCACCGCCATCATGCGCAGCGCGCCGTCGACCGAGGCATTCAGCAACTGGCCGATGACGCGCATCAGGTCGGCGTTCAGGCCTTGCGGCGGCGCGGCCATGCGCACGCCGGCGCCTTCGCAGAAGGCCTGCCAGAGCGCGGCGGTGTCGGCCGCTGGACCGGGCGCGGCGGTCGCCGACGCCGCCGGCTGCGGCCGGGCGAAGGTCGGCGGCGGCGCCACGGCCGGCGGCGGAGGCGGCTGCGTCACCGGGGGCGGCATCACTGGAGGCGGCATGACCGCGGCGGGCGGCATGACCGGCGGCGGCATCACGGCCACCGGTGGAACTGGCGGAGGCAGCGGCGCCGGCGCCGGCCCGCGGACCTCCGGCGGACGGAAGGACGAGTGCAGCGCCGGCGTGTGGTCCGGCAGCGCGGGCGTCTGCGGCTCGGTGTTGGCGGCCGGCGCCGCGGCGCCGAAGAGCGCCAGCGGATCCGACGGCAGGCCGTCGCGCGCGCCGGTGTCGGCACGCGGCGCCGCGCCAGCCATGAAGCCGGCCAGCGGATCCGCGCCCGGGGCCTGCAAGCCGAACAGGTCGTCCAGCGAGCGGTTGTTGTCGCCCGGGACCAGGTCGGCGAAGGCACCGCCGAAGCCCAGGTCGTTCGAGGCCGCCGGCGGCACGACGGGCGTGGGCGGCGGCGCCAGGTCCAGACCGCCGAAGGGGTCGAAGGCGGCCGGTCCGGCGGCGCTGGTGGCGCTCGTGGCGGACGCCTGGCGCGACGGCGGTGGCGCGGCGAAGGGATCGAAGTCGTCCGGCAGCAGCATCGGTCCGGCCGGCGCGGGCGTCGGCGCGGCTGGCGGGGCCGCGAACGGCGAGAGATGCGGCGCCGGGGCCGGCGTCGCGGCGAACAGGTCGGCCGGGGTCGGCGCGCCGCCGAACAGGTCGGCGAACGGGTTGGAACTGGACAGCGCGGCGGGCGCCGAGGTCGCGCCGCCCAGCGGGGTCGGCGGTGCCGGGATCGGCATGGGCTTCGGCATCGGCGCCGGCGTGACCGGGCGCGCCAGGTCCGGCGCCCGGCGGATCACGGTGGCGCCGTTGTCGTCGCCGGCCTCGTTTTGCACTTCCAGCAGGTAGCCGCCGATGCGGACCTGGTCCAGATGGCGCAATGGCACGGCCTGACCCTGGGCGACCGGCTGCCCGGCGACGGTGATCGGATTGGCGCTGCCGACGTTGCGGATCACGAAACCGCCGGCGTCGGCGCTGATCTCGGCCTGCTGGCGGGAGATGTGGCGCTCCGGGTCGGGCAGCGCCATGGTGTTGTGGTCGGCGCGACCGATGGTTCCCCCGGTGGCGTCGAAGCGCGCGGTGATGGGCTGCGTCAGGGGCAGGTCGTTGAGCGACACCGCGCGCAGGGTGAGGGTCATGATGCTGCCTTTGGGACCTCGAGAGACTGGCATCGGATGTTTGCGTGACAAAGGTCCTGCTTCAATGAACGAAAGTCACCTGCGGGGGGCTTGTCGCTGTTTCATACTCCACCCCGCTCGAATCCCGACGTGATGCCGATGTCGACCACTTTCCGTCCCGACGCCCCGACCGCCTCCCCCTCGATTGCCGCCGCGCTGCGAGGTGGTGCGCCATCCGCCCTGTCGGCCGTCTCGGTGCTGCTGCTGAGCCTGGCCCTGGCGGCCTGCCAGACGCCCGCGCCCGCGCCGCCGCCGCCCGAACCGGTGGTGACGGCGCCGCCTCCGCCGCCCCCGCCGCCGGAGCCGGTCCCGCCGACGCCCGCCGAGCAGGCCCTGGCGCAGAAGACCGCGATGCAGTCGATCGAATTGCTGGAAGCCGGCCAGGAAGACCAGGCCCGCGCCGAGTTGCATCGCGCGCTGCAGCTGGATCCCGGCAACAAGCTGGCCAACAGCCTCATGAAGCAGATCACCGCCGACCCGGTGGCGCTGCTGGGCCGCGAGTCCTTCGCGTACACGGTGCAGTCCAGCGACACCCTGTCGCGGATCGCCGGCCGCTTCATGGGCGACATCTACGCCTTCTACATCCTGGCCCGCTACAACGACATCCGCGTGCCGCGCCAGGTCGCCGGCGGCCAGGTGCTGCGCATCCCCGGCAAGCCGCCGGCGGGTCCGCTGTATCCGCGCCCCTCGGCGCGCCCCGATCCGAAGGCCGCCGCGCCGGCCGCGCCGCCCGCGACCGTGGCCGCCGCTCCGGCGCCCGCCGCCCCGCCCGCGCCGCCGCCCGTGGCCGAGCTGTCGCCCGGCGAGAAGGCCATGCGTGCCGGTGATGCGCACGAGCGCGCCGGCCGCATGGACAAGGCGCTGGAGGAGTTCCGCCGCGCCGAGGCCGCCGATCATCCCGGCGCCGCCGCCCGCATCGAGGCGCTGCGCAAGAAGCAGATCGCCCGGGCCACGCTGAACGCGCGCACCGCCTTCGCCAAGCAGGACCTGGCCGGCGCGATCCGCGGCTGGGACACGGTGCTGCAGCTCGACCCGGACAACGAGCTGGCCAAGCTGGAACGCCAGAAGGCCGTCACGCTGAAGGCCAAGGCCGACCAGCTGAAGTGACACCGCGCCGCTGCGACGGCGTCGGACACCCCAAGGAAGAGGCGCCGCGTGCGCCTCTTTTGCATGGGCGCTCGCCGGCGGAATCCCCTCGCAGGCGGCCGGTGAGGCGAGAGCTGGATGACTCAATTACTGTATATTCATACAGTTGTTTGTCATTCCCGCGCGCCCCATGGACCTCGACCGCAAGCTCGCCATCCTGGCCGACGCCGCCAAGTACGACGCCTCCTGCGCATCCAGCGGCACCGACCGGCGCGATTCCGTCGGCGGCGCCGGCATCGGCTCGACGGAAGGCATGGGCATCTGCCACAGCTACGCGCCCGACGGCCGCTGCATCTCGCTGCTCAAGATCCTGCTGACCAACCATTGCCAGTACGACTGCCTGTACTGCGTCAACCGGTCGTCGAGCAACGTGGCGCGGGCGCGCTTCAGCGTCGAGGAGGTCGTGCGGCTGACGCTGGACTTCTACCGCCGCAACACCATCGAGGGCCTGTTCCTCAGCAGCGGGATCATCAAGAGCCCCGACCACACCATGGAACAGGTGGTGCGGGTGGCGCAGACGCTGCGCGAGGTGCATGACTTCCGCGGCTACATCCACCTCAAGACCATCCCGGATGCCAGCGACGAGCTGCTGCGCCGGGCCGGCCGGTATGCCGACCGGCTCAGCATCAACGTCGAGATGCCCACCGAGGCTGGCCTGAAGCAGCTCGCGCCCGAGAAGGACACGAGCGCGATCCACCGCTCGATGGGCCGGCTGAGGCTGCACATCGACGAGGCCCGCGAGGCGCGGGCGTCAGCGGGGGGATCAACCGGCGGATCGACCGGTGGGTTGTCGGTCGGGTCAACCGTCGGGTCCACTGGCGCGACAACCGGCACGACAGCCGGCGAGGCGCCGATCCGCGTGATCCCGGGCGCCGCGCCGCGCCCCGCGCGGCCGCCCCGATTCGCCCCGGCGGGCCAGAGCACGCAGATGATCGTCGGCGCCGACGACAGCGACGACTGCAGCATTCTGCGCAGCAGCGCCGCGCTCTACGGGCGCTTTCGCATGCGGCGCGTCTATTACTCGGCGTTCAGCCCCATCCCCGATGCCGCGCGGGCCCTGCCGCTGAAGGCGCCGCCGCTGGTGCGCGAGCACCGCCTCTACCAGGCCGACTGGCTGATGCGCTTCTACGGCTTCGACCACGAGGAGATCGTCGACGACGGCACCGGGCTGCTGCGGCTGGACGTCGATCCCAAGCACGCCTGGGCGCTCGCGCATCCGGAGCGCTTCCCGGTCGACCTCAACCAGGCGCCGCGGGAACTGCTGCTGCGGGTGCCCGGCCTGGGCGTCGGATCGGTCGACCGGCTGATCGCCGCCCGTCGGCTGCGCCGGGTGCGGGCCGAGGACCTGCGTCACATGAAGCTGCCGGTGCGCCGCGTGTTGCCGTTCGTCATCGTCGACGGTCATCGTCCCGGCGCGGCGCTGCCGGCCGCCACACGCGCCAGTGGCGCAGCGCACGTCGACGCGGGCACGGGCGTGGTCGGGGGCGTTGTCGCGGCCGCTCCGGCACAGCTGGGGCTGTTCGGATGATCCGCGTGCGGCTCGATGGACCCGTCGACTTCGACGGCTTCCGACTCGCCGCCCGGCGCCTGGTGCTGGACGGCGTGGCGCCGGAGACCGTCGAGTGGACCACCGGCGAGGACGGCGGCGACCTCTGGTCGACCGCGGAGGACGGCGATGCGGATACTGCTGGCGCCGCCGGCGCCGCCAGCGCCGCCGAGTCCATCGACGACCGGTCGCGAAGGACCACGTCGGAGGCGCGCGCCGCGAGCGCCGCATTCACGGTGCCGGCCTCGTTCCTGTCGCTGTGCCATTCCGCCCTGCTGCATCGCGAGCCGCGCCGCTTCGAACTCCTGCATCGCCTGCTGTCGCGCCTGAGGACCGATCCCGCGCGCTGGCACGACCGTTTCGACGAGGACCGCCGCCACGCGGAGCGGCTCGCGCGCGAGGTGCGGCACGAGATCCACAAGACCCATGCCTTCGTGCGCTTCGTCCCGGTCGAGGACACCGACGGCGAACGCCTGGTCGCCTGGTTCGAGCCCGAGCACCACGTGCTCGAGGCCGCCTCGCCCTTCTTCGCGCGGCGCTTCGCCAACCTGCGCTGGACCATCCTGTCGCCGCGCGTCTCGATGCACTGGGACGGCGTCCGGCTGTGCGCCGGCCCGGGGGCGCGGCGGGAGACGGCGCCGCCGCCGGACGCCGGCGCGGCGCTGTGGCTGACCTACTACCGCAGCATCTTCAATCCGGCGCGGCTGAAGCTGGCCATGATGACCCGCGAGATGCCGCGCCGTTACTGGGCCAACCTGCCGGAGGCCGCGCTGATCGAGCCGCTGGTCGCGCAGGCCGACGGGCGGGTGCGCGACATGCTGGACGCCGGACCGACCACACCGCGCCGCATTCGTCCGATCGTGCTACCACCCCGCGGCTCGACGACGTAACGCCCGTCACTCCCATGAGCGGCCGCGCCGACGCCAGGCGCCGCTAACATCCGCGCCGCCATCCTTCTCGGCGGCCTGGTGCCGCTGCTCCGCATGACCGACACCACGCCGCGCAACTTCGCCATCGACTGCCTGCGTGGCGTGGCCATCCTGCTGGTGGTGGTCCACCACCTGGCCCTGCCCTTCCGCCTGCCGCTGGCGCCCAGCCTGGCCGGAGCCTGGCTGCCCAAGCGCCTGATCGACGCGATCAGCTTCAACGGCTACGAGGCGGTGTTCATCTTCTTCGTGATCTCGGGCTTCCTGATCACGACCCGCCTGCTGGCGCGCGATGGCGACCTGCGCCGGGTCGACCTGCGCGCCTTCTACCGCGCCCGCGCCACGCGCATCCTGCCGCTGCTGCTGGTGATGCTGGCGTTGCTGTCGACCCTGGCCCTGCTGGGCGTGCCGGGTTTCGCGCCGGGCGAGCGGCAGTCGCTGGCCGGCCTGCTGGGCTCGGCGCTGAGCTTCACCTTCAACTGGTATGAAGGCCGCACCGGCTGGGCGCCGGCGGCCTGGGACGTGCTGTGGTCGCTGTCGATCGAGGAGGTCTTCTACGTCGGCTTCCCGCTGCTGTGCCTGGCGCTGCCCCGGCCGCTGCTGGTGGCGGCGCTGGTGGCGCTGGCGCTCGCCCTGGTGCCGCTGAGGTCGCTGGTCCCGACGAGCGACGAGGTCTGGTGGGAGAAGGCCTACCTGCCCGGCATGTCGGCGATCGCCTGGGGCGTGCTGGCGGCGCTGCTCGCGCGGCACTGGCGGCCGGGCGCGCGCGAGGCTCGCCTGCTCGCGGTGCTGGGCGGCGTCGGCCTGCTGCTGGTGATCGGCTGGGGCGAGCTCGTCCACCGCCATCTCTTCAAGGGCGGCATGTACGTCCTGTGCGTCGGCACCGCCGCGCTGCTGATCGCCGCGGTCGCGCATCCACCGGAGCCCCGCCGTGGCGGGCGATGGCTCGCCCGCATGGGCGCGCTCAGCTATGAGCTCTACCTGAGCCACATGCTGGTCGTGCTCGGCACGGTGGCGCTGTATCGCGCCGTGATGGGCGCGTCGCAGGCCTGGACCTTCGTGGTCTACGCGCCGGCGGTGGCGGCCTGCGTGCTGCTGGCGGGGGTGCTGGAGAAGACCGTGTCCGGTCCCCTGCTCCGCCGCTGGCGCAGCAGCAGGAGCAGGCCGCCGAGCGTCAGCATCGCCCGGGTCGCGGGCTCCGGCGCCGGAACCGCCGACGGCGTGGCGGACCGGGCGTGATCTGAGCCGGACGCCGAGGTCCCTGGCAGGCGCATCGTCCTTGTCCCGCACTCCTGGGGCGCGGCCGGCCCTCGGCGCGAAAACGAATGGCACCGGTGCGTCGCGGGGATAAGAACGCGGTTTGCCCCGACCGGCTTGATGCCGACCCACTTCAAGGAGCCTCCATGGAAGTCCAGCAACTGCACCGCGGACGCCTGATCGACCACCTGCAGCTCGTCGTGCGCGACCTGGCCGCGAGCCGCCGCTTCTACGAGGCGGTCCTGCCGCCGCTGGGCGTGCCGATCGGCGGATCGGGCGACGACTATTTCTGGGCCGACGAGCTGTTCGTGTCGACCGCGAGCAGCGATGCGGCGCAGGGCCAGTTGACCGGGCGGCATCATCTGGCCTTCCAGGCCCGCGACCGCGCGGCGGTCGACGCCTTCCACAAGACCGCGCTGGCCAACGGCGGCACCGACAACGGCGCGCCCGGCGAGCGGCCCTATCACCCGGGCTACTACGCCGCCTTCGTGCTGGACCCGGACGGCAACAACATCGAGGCCGTTTTCCATGGCGAGGCGCAGCGCAGCGCGCCCTCGGTCACGGTGACGTTCTAGGCGTCGGGGCGCGGGCGACCATCTGCGGCGGCCTTCGGCGGCGGCCGTCGGCCAACGCCGATGCCCGCGACTAGCGCTTGTCGACCTTGTTCTTCGCCGCCGCGGCAGGTCCCGCCGCGGCGGGGGCCTTGGCGGCCGACTCGTCGATGAGCTGGCGCATCAGCGCGGTCGCGCGCGCATTCTTCGGATCCACGCGCAGGCACTTCTGCAGCAGCATCACCGCGCCGGACTTGTCGATCGTCGAGATCTTCTCGGCCTTGCGCACGTAGAGGTCGGCCAGCAGCCGCTTGGCCGAGGGATCGTTGCGGTCCTGCGGCGCGCGGCGCTCGAGCAGCCGGATCGGCTCGTCGAGCTCGCCCTGCGCGGCCAGCATCGCGATGTGCTCCAGTTCGTTGCGGTCCGGCCCGGCCGACGCCGCGGCCGGGGCCGCATCCTTGCCCGACGCGCCCGCCGCCTGCGCCTTGGCGGCCGGCTTGGCCGCCACCGGCGGGCTCGCCTTGCGCAGCGTCAGCCGCGTCGGCTTGCCCAGGTAGCTCTTCTGGTTGCGTTCCTTCTCCAGGCCGCGCAACGCGTCGGCGGCGGCCTCGTTGTCCGGCTGCAGCGCCAGCACGCCCAGGTAGGACGTGCTCGCGCCGTCCAGGTCGCCGCGCTTTTGCGCCGCCCTGGCTTTCTCGAGCCGCTCGCTCACGCCGCTGTCGATCAGTTGCCGCGTCGCGGCCAGGCTGTCGCGGTAGCTGGCGTTGTCGGGCCGCAGGACGGTCAGCGCTTCCCAGGTCCAGGCGGCCTCGGCCAGCTGGCCGTCCTTCACCTGCTCCTGCGCGCGCGACACCTGCGCCTGCTCGAAGGCCGTGGGGGGCGAGCCGGCCACGCCTTCTCCGCCGCGCAGCGCGCCGCTCGGGCCGCTGCTGCAGGCCGCCAGCGCGGCGGCGGCCAGGAGGACTGCGAGCGCGGCCCTCATGGCGTCTGTCCAATGCGGCGGCTGGTCTGCAGCCGGGCCTTGAAGGCCTCGAGGTCGTGGTCGCCGAAGATCATCGTGCGGCGCAGCATCAGCGGCTGCGCGTAGAAGGCGTTGCCGCCCGGGTTGACGGTCACCGCCAGCGTGTACTTCTGACGCGTCAGCGTCTCCAGCACCAGTTCGTTGGCGTCGCCGTAGGGGTAGGCGTAATGGCGCACCTGGTCCTTGGTGTTGAGCTTCTGCTCGATCAGGTCGCGCGGGCCGGCGGTCTCGCTGTCGAGGTTGCGCTTGTAGCGCTCGTCGTTCTCGCCGGCGGTGCGCTCGATCAGGTTGCGGTGCGACTTCGAATGGGCCTGGATGTCCATCAGCCCCGAGGCCTGCATCTCCGCCAGCTGCGGCCAGCTGACCGCGTCGCCGCCGGCGCCGACGAAATCGGTGTAGACGAACATCGTCGCGGGCAGGCCCAGCTTGCGCAGCACCGGGTAGGCGAACTTGTAGACCGACTCGTAGCCGTCGTCGAAGGTGACGACCACCGCCTTGGGCGGCAGCGGCTCCTTGCCCTCGAGGTAGCCGGTCAGCTGCGAGAGCTTGACGACGCGGTAGTCGTTCTTCGCCAGCCATTCCATCTGGGCGGCGAAGCTGGCCGGGGACACGGCCATCTTGCCGCCGGTCGTGCCCAGGCGGTGGTAGCAGAGGATGGGGACGGTCTGGAAGCTGCCGGCGCGCACGCCCACCGGGTTCATCGGCTTGAGCGGCACGATCAGCGGCTGGCCGGGATCGGCCTTGGTGGCGCCGGCGTTGGCCTCGCTGATCTGCCAGTCGCGGTCCTCGCTGCCCAGCAGCCGGGCGGCGATGCCGCGCAGGGATTCGCCGGCGACGGGGACGTAGATCAGCAGCCGGTCGTTGCGGGCGATGACCTCGCCGTGGGCCGCAGCCGCGGCGGGGGGCGGGGTCGGCGCCGGCTCGTTCAGCGGCGGCGTGCCGGTGGGAGTGGTGACGCAGGCGGTCAGGGCCAGCGCGGCGAGGACCGCGGCGATGGCGGACTGCATCGGCCGCCGGCCCTCACCCCTGCCCTCTCCCGCAAGCGGGAGAGGGGGAAAGAGAGGGGTCGAGCGACGCATCGGCGATGCGGCTTTCTCACTCGCTGGCGAGGGAGCGGCGATGGCGGACTGCATCGGCCGCTGGCCCTCACCCCTGCCCTCTCCCGCAAGCGGGAGAGGGGGAAAGAGAGGGGGAAAGAGGGAGGCCAAGCGAAACGCGGACGGTCCGGCCCCCTCTCCCGCTGGCGGGAGAGGGTTGGGGTGAGGGCCATTCATCGGGGGGAATCCTTTCACGCTCATCGGGCGACGCTCAGGGCTGCTTCGGCGCATCGGCAGCGTCCGGCCCGGCCGGCACCGGCGGCGCGGGCTGGGTCTGTTCGTCGGACGGCGCGGCGGCCTGGCCGGTCACGGGCGCGGCGGCCTGCACGGCCGCTGCCGCGGCGGGCGTCTCGGCCGCCGGCGCGATCGCGGCACCACGCAGCCCGGAACGCCGGCCGATCGTCGTCGGCGCCTCCGCCTTGGCGGCCGACGCCGCCAGCGCCTGCTTGTCCTGCAGCGCCTGCGCCATGCGGTCGAAGGCGGCGTAGAGCAGCCCGAACTCGTCCTTGCGCTGCTCGCGGATGCGGAAGTCGACGCGGCCGCGGCCGATCTCGTCCAGCGCCTCCACGACCAGCTTGATCGGCCGCGAGAACCAGTTGGCGACGAAGAACATCGCGATCGCCACCGCCAGCACCGTCGTCACCGCCAGCACCGCCATCAGCGTGCGCGACAGCCGCGCCACGCTCTCCAGCGGGCGCTCCGGCAGGCCCAGGGCGACGCGGCCCACGGTCTTGTCCTGGAAGGTGATCGGCGAGTCGAAGCCCAGCACCGCCGCGCCGCCCGCGGCGTGATACCGCGTGCGCTTGACGCCGCCCTGCTCGCCCAGCAGCTCGCCGGGCGGCGCCTGGTAGGGCTTGCCGACCGCGTCGGGCTGGCTGGACGCGGCCACCACGCCGGCGCGATCGATCACGGTGACGCTCTCGAAGTCGCGCGTCTTCATGATCTCCTGCAGCGACACGTCCACCGACACCCAGTCCTCGCCCAGCGCGGCGGTGGCGTTCTGCGCGGCGATGAAGCGCGACAGCGCGGTGCCGTAGTCGGCCACCTGCTGCATCAGCGCCGCGTTCTGGCGCTGGCTGATGATGGAGCCGCTGACCGCCATCACGATGGCGACGATGCCGGCCATCATCGCGGCCCACTTCACCCGCAGCGGGATCAGCTTGGAGCGGTTCTTGTTGCGCGCTTCCTCGTCGATCTCGTTGAGCACCTTGACCAGCGCGTCAGCGAGTTCGGCGCCGGTCTGGAAGCGGTTGTCGGGCGCCTTGGCCAGGCAGCGGTCGACGACCCGGCGCAGCGACGCGGGAATCTCCGGCCGCAGCTTGTTCAGCGGGGTCGGGTCGTCCTTGGCGATCTTGAGCGCCAGGTTGACCACGCTGTCGCCGGTGAACGGGCGCACGCCGGTGAGCATCTGGTACAGCACGATGCCGACCGAGAACAGGTCCGAGCGGCCGTCGATCTTCTCGCCGTTCATCTGCTCGGGCGCCATGTACTGCGGCGTGCCCAGCACGTCGCCGACGCGGGTGCGCTGCTCCCCTTTCGTCGACTCCATGTGGGCGATGCCGAAGTCCATCACCTTGATGTCCAGCGTGCCGCGCACCCGGGCGATGTTGCCCGGCTTGATGTCGCGGTGGACGATGCCGCGCTTGTGCGCGTAGTCCAGCGCGCGCGCCAGCTGGATGGCCATCACCACGGTGTCGCGGATGGCCAGCGGCTGGCCAGGCTCGAGCAGGTCGGCCAGCGGCTCGCCGTCGAGCAGCTCCATCGCCATGTAAGGGCGGCCGTCGACCTCGCCCACGTCGTGCACGGTGACGATGTTGGGATGCGACAGGCCGCCAGAGGCGCGCGCCTCGCGCAGGAAGCGGGCGCGGTACTCGTCGTCCTCGCACAGCGAGGCATGCAGGAACTTGATGGCCACGTCGCGGCCGATGCCCGGGTCGTGGGCCTTGAACACGCTGGCCATGCCGCCTCGGCCGATGCGGTCCAGCACCTGGAAGCGGCCGACCTGGCGCACCGGCGCGTCGGCGCTGGCCTTGGCGGCGGCCAGCGCGCCGCCGGGCAGCGTGCCGGTGGACGGACGCCCCACCGGCGTGGGTTCGGGCGGCAGCGCGCGCATGGCGGCCACCGCCGCGACGGCGTCCGGATCGAGCACGGTCTCGGCGAACTCGGATGCGTGGAACTCGGAATCGCCCGCCTCCTGTGCGGGCGGAACGGCGGGCGCGGCGGGCGTGGCCACCGGCGGCGCGGTGGGCGCCTTGGCGGCCGGGGCTCCGACGGCCGCCAGGCTGGCCGCCGGCGCGATCACCGTCTCGTTGCCGGTCGCGGCGATGGCTTCGACGGGCTTGGGCGCTGGGGTGGGCGCCGGCTTGGCCACGGGAGGCAGCGCCCCGGCGGGCACGATGACGGTTTCGTTGTCGTTCACGGAAATGGTGGCGGCTGGGGTGGCCGGGGCGGCGGGAGGATCGATCGGAGCGGCGGCGGGCGCGCTGGCAAGGGGCGCCGCGGGGGCGGTCGCCACGGGGGACGGGCTGGGCGCCACGGTGGGCGATGGATTGGGCGCCGACGTGGACGCGGAGGCGGCGGGCTCGGCCGACTCGCGCGGCATCAGCAGCGCCGCGGGCGCGATCACGGTGTGGTCGGTGTCGACGGGGATGTCCGCGGGCTTGCGGCCGGCGCGCATCGAGAAGGTGTCGGGGAAGGTCGGGTCGATGAAGCTGACGTCGCGCTCGTGCTGGACGGTCTCGGGACCGTCGTCATGGTGGGGCGGCTCGGCGGTGGGCGCGACGCGGTTGGCGGCAGTGTCCGGCGGCATGCGCTCCAGCGGCGCGGCACCGGCCGGCAGCGGCGCCGGCACGATGCGGGTCGCGTCAGGATCGAGCGTGGGATCGTCGGCGGGAGCCGCCGGCGCGCTGCCCGGCTTGGCCGAGCGGGGATTACCTTCTGATCGTGACATCGAACGCCTCGCCGCGGCGAGGATCGCCGCCCACCCCGCATCCTCCGTGTCACGGGGATCGGGGGCAATGAACGAAAGTCACGAGGACGCTGTGGCAGAGCCGCGCAGCCGCTGCAGGCCCTCTATCCGTCGACGTCCACGCGGAGCCAGGCCTGGGGCTCGATGAAACGCTGTAACCAGGCGTTCATGACGTCCTCGTCGGCCAACTGGCCGTACATCGGCGAGCAGTTGGCCAGTAGCGCCGGTTTCAGCGCCTGCGCCACGGTCACCAGCGGCGCCAGGGATTCGTCGGCATGGATGTCGCCGCGCAGCGGTGCCGCGCCAGCCGCCAGCATGGTGGCATCGCGTCCGCGATGGACGAACACCTCGGCACCGGCCAACCCGGCCAGGGCCGCCGGATCGATGCCATGCGCCGCCGCGAAGCCATCGCCGACCAGCGTCAGCCAGTTGACGCCGGGCAGCCCGCGCAGCGCATCCCACTGCAGGATCGCGGGCTCCAGGATCTGGATCGCCCAGCACCGGCGCGCCAGCGCCACGACGTGGCGCGCCGCCATGTAGGCCGAGCCCTCCACGACGTCGAAGCACCAGCCCGCCGTGCCCCACAGCACCGGCAGGTGCGACAGGCTCCAGCGTGCCACCTCGGCGATCTGCCGGTTGGACGCGTCGTCCGGGAATTCGAAGATCAGGTGACTGGCCCGCTCCATCCCCATCGCCGGCCCGAGGTCGGCGATCTGCAGGGACATCGCGGTCCGGCCATGCTTGCCGTCGCCCGCGAAGGCGACGCAAGCCGCCGGATCGACGCCCGCTCGGCGCGCCCAGATGCGGCCGGAGCCGCCGGCCGGAGGCAGCCGCCACTGCGTCTCACCGCCCCGCCGGAAACGGTTCAGGTGCGCGGCGAAGGGCTGCTCGCGCAGCAATTCCCACAGGGTGTCGGGATCCATGTCCTGCCGGCTCAGGGATCCACGCACGAACACCGCCAGCTTCAGCCGGACGTCGACCCGGGCCTGGGCCCGGGCCACTTCCATCAAGGTCTGCAGGGCGGCCAACATCGCTCAGAACTTGCTGCGGGTCCAGGGCGTCGCGGCATTGGCCGGGTCATGGACGATGAACTGCATGCGCGGCGCGGCCGGCTCGGTGAAGAACACCCGCCCGCGCCCCTCGAAGGCACCGGCGGTCTTGAAGTTGTCCTTCACGACCTGCACGTCGCGCCCGACCAGCTCGGCCACGCCGTTCCAGATCGCGAACAGCAGCCGGTCGCCCAGCACCGCCACGTCGTTGAGCGGCAGCGGGTAACGACCGAATTCGGTGAAACCCGCCGCGCTGCCATGCAGCAGGCGGCCGCCCTCGCCGGACGCGCAGAGCATGACGGCGCGCTCGGGCAGCAGCGCGATGCCGCCCAGCGTCTCGCCGGGGCCCGGCGTGCCGGGGATGGGCAGATTGCGCCATTGCTGGCCGTCGAAATGCAGCAGGGTGTCCACGGCGCCGACGGCGTACACATCGTCACCGGCGTGGCCGCGGATCGTGCGGATGGTCTGGTCGGCGGAGCCGTCGCCCGCCCGGGTCTGCGTCCACGCCTTCCCGTTCCAGTGATACAGGTGCCCGCCGCGCGTCCCCACGTGGACGTCCGAATCGCCGCTGCCCCAGATCGCGGTGATGTTGGGCACCAGCCCCTTCACGCTGTCGCGGGGCAGCGTCGAGACCGTCCAGGCGGGGCCGCCGTTCATCACCTCGTAGTCCAGGTCGCCGCCCGGCGCGGCCCAGCCGGTGGCGGCGGTGGTGGCCACATGGCCGTCGGCGCTGCCGACCCACAGCTGGCCCGCGGGCGAGGCCCACAGCACCCGCAGCGCGTCATTGGTGTTGAGGATGGGCACGGCCGGATCGCCGGCCTTGCTGCCCGGCGCCAGCCGGTACAGGCTGCCCACGGCCGCGCCGATGTCCTCCGGCGGATACGACAGGCCCATGAACACGAGGCCGTCGGCCGTGTCCACGACCTGGTTGATTTCTTTCTGCAAGAGGGACTCCTTCGAAAACGTCTAGTGTCGCCGTGCCATCCGAGGCGGTGTTACATGATGTCGACGTCCATGTTCACCGCCTCCGCCTCGGCCTTCTGGGCCTTGGTCGCGGCCCAGGGATTGCGCAGGGGGGTCTCCGGCTTGACCGGCGGATCGAGCTTGGCGAACGACTCCGCGGCGGCCAGCGCGATGCACTCCGCCGCGGCCGCGATCAGGTTGTCGCGGTCGAGGTCGGGCCGATTGATCGTGCGCGTCGGCTTGCCCCGGGACAACGCATCCTTGGCGCCCTGCTTGTACTGCTCCATCCACTCGCTCATCGGCGCGTTGCGATTGGCCAGGTCGTTCTGCTGGGAGAACTGGCGCATCTGGTCCGTCAGGATCTTGTGCTCCATGCCTTCGCTCTGGCCGTCGCCGGCCATGAAGGTCAACGCGCCGCCGGTGCTGTAGCCCTCGCAGCCGGGGAACTTCGCGCCGCCTCGACCCAGGTCGTGCATCGCCGAGGTCGGCAGGATATGTTCCGCCTGGTAGCCGTCCTTGGTCCCGACCATCTGCGAGTGGCTGCCGAATTCGATCGGCGGATCGAAGCACGCCAGGATCTCCGAGCACTTCATGTCCGCGATGGCGCCGGCACCACCGGCCTTCATCACCTTCAACTGAACCATCGCGGCGCTGGTACCCATGGCCTCACATCTGGTTGCCCATGCCGGAGCTGCCGGTGTAGACCACCGCCTTGCCCTCGAACTGGACGTTGGGACTGCCGTCGATGACGAAGGCGGTGGAGCCGATCTTCAGGCTGACCACTTCCTTCTGCGTGCCCGGCTGGTTGCCGATGCAGTCGTGCACGACCGCGTCGACGTGGAAGGTCGGCTTGCCGCCGATCTTGACGCCGCGCGTGTCGCCATCGAGCTTGCCCGAGCCCACCGGCGTGGTGATCGGATACGGGATCGGCACCGGGCTCGGCGCCGCGGGCGTGAGGCACACGCTCGGATTCATGTAGACGATCACGTGGTTCGTCGACTCGCCGGCCACCTCGCGGAAATTCGCGTTGACGCTCATGCGGTCACCTCCCGCGGCTCGGCCGCCCGCGGCCGTGCGCCGGCCGCCGCCGGATCGCCCGCCGCCAGCAGCAGCGCGCCGCGCGCGCCGTCGTCGGCGCCGGCGGCCAGCACCGCGAACTCGTCGCGCGCCACGCCGTGGGCCCAGTCCTGCAGCACCAGCGCCGCCATCAGCGGCAGCGCCGCCGCGCCGACGTCGCCCAGCTCCTTGAGCGGCAGGCGCAGGTCGGTGCCCGGATCGAGCACGTCGCCAAACCGAGCGATGACGTTCTGCACCTCGCGCGTCGCATGGCGTTCATGCGAGGCGTCCAGCGCCCACAGCGCGCAGCGCCGGCCCGTCGCCCGCAGCGGCGCCACCGCCGCCTCCAGCGCCTGCGCGAAACCGTCCGAGCGGCACGGCCCGTCGCTGCCCACCGGATGCGCCTCGCGCCCCAGCCCGAGCCCGGCGACCCAGCCGTCCTCGCGGCCTTCGTGCGTCACCATCGCGAAGGCCGCCGCCTCGCCCGGACGCACGCCGTCCACGTTCTCCATCGTGAGCAGCCGTTCCCGCTGCTGCAGCGCTTCCAGCGTCGGCCAGTGCAGCAGGCTGTCGACGCCGCCCCAGATCACCTCGCGCCGCGACTCGGCCAGCTGCAGCGCACGCGCCATCGCGATCGCGCCGGCGGCGCGTCCGAACGGGAAGGCCTCGATGTCCGCGCCGGCGAAGGGCGGCGGCAGCGCGGCCGAGAGCCGCTGCACGAAGTCGCGGCCGGCGACATTGAGCTCGTAGCTCTGCGGCTCCAGCGCGAAACGCGCCGGCAATCCGAGCAGCAGGATCGGCGGCCGGTCGGGCCGCGGGTGCGCCTGGGCCGCGCGGCGCCGGCTCACGCCGATGAGCGCATGCACCGCCAGCGCCAGCAGCCGCTCGCGGGCCGGCAGGTCCGGCGGCAGCGCCGGCGACGCGCAGCCCATCACCCGGCGCCCCTGACCGTCGACGAAGTCGGTCAGCCCGACCCCGGACACCCCGGCGCGCAGCAGCAGCGCGGTTTCTGACAGCGTCTCGCCCAGGCAGCTCACCGCCTCCGCATGGGCCAGGCCGGCGCGCCAGCCGGACGTTTTCTGGGAGGCGCTCATTCGATGTACTCCTTGGCTTGCACCGTGATCGAGGTGAAGTGGCCCCGCATCTTGGCCGGGCAACGGAACACCGCCCGCCAGACCATCTCCAGCATCAGCGCGTCGCTGTCGACCACCACCGTGTCCAGGTGCGGTCGTCGCGTGTCGGGCTGGCCGTCGACGATCGCGTCGATGCGCAGCAGCTGCCGGGGCAGCGCGAAATCGAGCAGCGCCTGGGCGTGCACGCCGGCGATGCGCACCGCCTCGCCGCCGCGCAGCGGCTCCTCGAAGACCAGGCCGGGTGCGGCGCAGTGTTCATGCTCGGGCCGGTAGTCCGACGGCCGGGCCGGATAACCGCCCGACAGCCAGGCCGCGTCATGGGTGCCGGCGTGCGCGCGGCGCGGCGCGAAGTGGCGGCCCAGCGGCGCGCAACCCGCGGGGGTGTGGCGGCCGCCGGCGCTCGTCACCGGCTCGCCCGAGGTCTCGATCTGCGGCGCGGGCCGTCCCACCAGCGCCTCCGGATGGCGGCTGATGCCACTGCCCACGGGGTTGCGGGCCTCTTCCACCGGTTTGGCCGGGTCGCTGAAATCGGCGCCGCCGTAGGCCCTCGACCAGGCCAGCGGCGTGCGCTCGAGCGGGCCGCTCTCACCCGGTCCGATGCCGCCGAACTGCCGCACCCAGACCCGCGGGCCGTGCACGCGCAGCAGCTTGACGCGGTCGCGCACCCGGATGCCGACGTCCATGGCCGTGGCGGCCTCGCCGCCCAGCGGCGGCACCGCATGGCCGCTGAGCACGAAGTCGGTCCCGGGCTTGGGCAGGCCGTAGTCGCCCGGCAGGCGCAGGTCGGCGATCGCCGGATCGCCCCAGGGCTCGTCGCCCAGGCGGATCTCGCGCGGCGCCTCCGCGGCGCGCAGCCCGCCGCCCGGCACGATGTCGTAGCTGGCCTTCACGAGCACGAGACGCGCCTCGGCGCCGTCGCGGTCGAGGATGGGCAGCACCTGGGCGTGGTGGCCGCTGTGGTTGTAGAAGGCGGGTTCGTCCATGGGCGCTCGACGACGATCAATGCGGCCCGTCGGCGCGTGCATCCCGCGGCACCATCGCGTCGGCGATGCGCTGCAGCGAGGCCTCCTGGGCCGCGACGAAATCGAAGGGGCTGAAACGCGGCGCCTGGCCGCGCGAGGCCGCGACCAGCTCCAGATACTGGTCCTGGCGCCCGGCGCGCGACCAGCCCGGTCCGCGCAGCCGGGCCAGCAGCACGCCGGCACCGAGCGGCCGGCCGCCGCGCACGCGCAGGTCCGCCGGCGCCTGCGCGATCCGCCGCCACCAGCCGGCGCTGTCGCCGTCCGGCGCCGGACCGGCGATCGTCGCCAGCGCCTGGGCCGCCAACTGGCGCTCCTCGTCGTTGCGCAGCGGGTCGTCGTGCAGCGCCAGCAGCTCGGGGATCAGCGCCGGCAGGCCCAGCACGCCGGCGGCGCGCGCGGCCTGCCAGCGGTCGGCATTGCGCAGCATCGCGCGCAGCAGCACGGCATCGCCGGGATGGCCGTGCATCGCCATGGCCGTCAGCGCGTCGGCCCAGCCGGGGTCGCGCGTGGCCATGCGCGTGGCCTGGCCGTGCAGCGCGGGCAGGCGCAAGGCCGCGCCCAGACGCAGCGCGGCCCGCGCGACCGGCTCGGCGGGCGAGTGCGCCGCCGCCAGCAGCAGCGGCTCGCAGCGACCGGGATCGAACTGATGCGCCGGCGCGCCGAGCGCGGCGGCGACCACCGCCGGCGCCGCGTCCCGCATCGCCGTCTCCCAGGCGCGCTCCGGCAGTTCCCAGCGGAAGGCCAGCACGCGCGCGGCCGCGGCGCGCAGCGCCGGCGATTCATGGCCCAGCCAGGGGCTCAGCAGCTCCGGCAGGTCGGTCCTCGGCGACAGCGACAGGGCCTCGACCGCATGGGCGCCCTCCTCCGGATGGCGGCTCACGGCGGTCTCGAAGATCCGCTGCATCGCCGGCCACCAGCGGTCGCCCGCCACGCAGCCCAGCACCAGCAGCGCCGCGAAGACCCGGCCGGGGTCCGGCAGGTCCGGGTCGATGGCCAGGTCCGCGACCTGGTCGAGCGCCTCGGCGCCCAGCCCGATGATCGCGTTGACCTGCGCCAGCAGCCGGCGCTCCGAGTCGATCGGCGTGCGCCAGTGTTCGTCCGGCTGCGGCACCCGGTAGGCGCGCAGCACCGCGACCAGGTCCAGGCATTCCTCCGCCGCGCGGCGCCGGAATGCCGCGGTGCCGCCGGCCTCGAAAGGCGACGACGGCGCCTCGCCACCGGACGGCCAGGCGCCGCGCCAGCCGGGCTGGGCCGGCACGCGCAGCGAGGGCGCCGGCGCGCCGACGGCGGCGAGGTCCAGCAGCCGGGGCTGGTCGATCATCAGGCGCCGGGACGCCGCGCCGGCGCCGACACGGGAGGCACCGGTCGGCGCGGCCGGTCCGGCCGCCGGCATCACGAGGGCGGAGTTCACGATCGCCGCGCTCAGTTCATCTTGATCATCGGCGCCAGCAGCCGCAGCAGCCGGCGGCTGCGCGTGGCGAAGCTGGCGCAGACGATCTCCACGTCGCCGTCGGCGCCCAGGCGCAGGCGGGACTGGCCGTTGCGCAGCACGATGTCGCCGCGCGCCTCGAGCACCAGCGTCTCGGGCCGATCGGCGAAGGCCTTGGGATCGGCCACCGGGCGCGATTCGGCCAGCTGGCGTCCGATGCGCCCGAGCACGATGCCGCCGCCGGCGCCGTCCTGCCAGACGAGCACCGCGTCGCCGCCGCTGCAGGCGGCTCCGGGCGCATCCGGCTGGAGCAGCTCGCAGCGCAGCAGTTCGCCGCCGGGCAGCCGCACGCGCAGGTGGCCCTCGTCGTCCACCTCGGCCACTTCGCCGCGACACAGCGCCTGCGGTTGGCCGATGAGCGGCGCAAGATCGAAGGGGTTGGACATCGCGCCTCCTTCAGCTGTTCTGGTTGATGTTGGGCGAGCCCTTCAAGTCGAGGTTGCCCCCGGCCTTGATGCCGATCTTGCCGCTGCCCTGGATGGTGATGCTGGTGCCCTTGAGCGTGATGTCGCCGCTGCTCTTGAGGATCAGCTGGGCGGAGCCGCACTTGAGCACCAGCTCGGACGCCGCCTCGACGCCGGCCTTGGCCTTGCTGTTGACGCTGTAGTCGCCGCCCGACTGGAAGCTCATCGTCGAGCCCGACTGCGCCGAATAGCTGGCGCCCGCCTTGTGGCTCATCTTCGCGCCGGCCTCGTGGTTCATGTGGGTGCCGGCGGACACGGCCTTGCTCAGGCCGACCTGCTCCGAGCTCAAGCCCCCCACGGCCACCACCTTCGCGGCGCCGACTTCCTGCATCAGCGCCGCGCCGATGGCCTGGTTCATCGCCGCGCCGACGGTGAGCGCGTAGGCCGCGCCGATGGTCTCCGCCTTGAGCAGCGCCACGGTGACGGTCTGCGTGCTGCCGAAGCTCTGCGTGTCCGCCGCGCCCACGGTCAGCGTGCGTGTGGCGCCGATGCTCTCGACCTGGTTGGCGCCGACCGTCAGCGTCTCGTCCACGCCCACGGTCTTGCTGCGGTTGCTGCCCACCGTCATCGTCTGGTTGGACCCGATCGAGATCGTCTGGTCCACCCCGACCGTCTGCGTCTGGTTGTTGCCCACCGTCTCCGCGTCGTCGACGTCGACGGTGTCGGTGCGGTTGTTGTGGATGGTCGAGCTCTGGTCGTGCTCGATCGTCGTGGCCATGTCGTACTGGCCGTGGATGGTGATCATCTCCTTGCCGGCGGTGTCGTCCATCGACAGCTCGTTGTAGCCGGCACCCTTGTGGGTCTTGGACTTGATGCCGCTGATGACGGCGGCGGCCGGCAGGCCGTAGGGCGGCATCTGCTCGGCGTTGTAGACGCGGCCGGTGATGAGCGGCTGGTCCGGGTCGCCCTCGACGAAGTCGACCACCACCTCCTGCCCGATGCGCGGGATGGACACGCCGCCCCAGCCCTTGCCGGCCCAGGGCTGCGAAACGCGGATCCAGCACGAGCTGCTCTCGTTGCGCTTGCCGCGGCGGTCCCAGTGGAATTGCACCTTCACCCGGCCGTACTTGTCGGTGAAGATCTCCTCGCCCGACGGGCCCGTGACGATCGCGGTCTGCGGGCCGGGCGCCATCGGCTTGGGCGTGCGGCGCTCGGGACGGAACTGCTGGTCGGCGGGAATGGCGCTGAAGCGGCAGCGCAGGTCCGACTCGCCGGAGGCCGATTCGTTGGCGGCCTGCCGCATCTGGAGGGTCGTGCCGGTGACCAGGTACTTGGCGTTCTGGTCGTCGCGCGGATGGCGCTCCAGCGACAGCAGGTGGCCGGTGCGCACGCCCTGCGCATTGGTGTCGCCGTCGAAGCGCGCGAAGGCGGTCTGGATCTCGTCGAGGCGGTCCTCCGCGTACTGCGCGCCGTCGCCGGCCTGCAGGTAGCCGCCGGGATAGTCGAAGACCTCGCCGTCGGAGAGGTCGTAGTCGCGGGTGCGGTCCTGCTGCTTCTCCAGCGAGCTGGAGGGCCGCTCGAAATCGAAGTCGGTGATGACGACCTTGCCGGGCTTCAGGCTCTCCTGCGTGATCCAGGCGTCGACGTACTCCAGCTCCGGCGGCACGTTGGCGGAGCTGCCGTAGAACGGCAGCGACTCGCAGCCGGGGGCGCAGTCGTGGGCGGAGGCGGCGTCGGTCAGCACCAGCGTGTGGCCGGCCTCGTCATGGGTGAAGTACCAGTAGATGCCCTCGTTCTCGAGCAGGCGGGCGACGAAGTTGAAGTCGGTCTCGCGGTACTGGACGCAGTAGGTCCAGGGGCGGTAGGCCCGCATCAGCTTGAACTCGTGGCGCGCGACGGGGTGGTCGTCGAAGACCGCCCGGACGATGTCGGGGACGGTCATCTCCTGGAAGATGCGGCAGTCCGCGGTGCGCGTGAGCAGCCACAGCCAGGGCCGCAGCGTCATCTGGTAGACGGTGTGCCGGCCCTCGAAGCCGGTCTGCGCGAAGCGCGTGACGTAGCCGGCCAGCTGGCGCGGCGCGTCGTCGCGCAGCGCCATCGTCAAGGTGGCGGCCTTGCCGAGCAGCTCGGAGGCGCGGATGTCCTTGCGCTCGCTCAGCAGCGTGAGCGTGGTCTCGCCGAGGTCGCTCAGCGCCTCGCGCGACGCGCAGGCGTGGACACGCAGGACGTCGTCGCCGAGCGCGGTCTTGAGGCGGAATGGACTGGCCATGGGCGGACCGGAGGGGACCCGGGGAGTGGTGCTTCACGGTAGGCCGGTGCGAGGAGCGCCGGAAGCGACCAAAGTCATTCGCGCGACGCGCCCTTGTAAAGGGGTGAATCAGCCGGCGACGGCGTGTCACCAGTGTGGGTGACGCCACAGACGCCGCCGGCGGCGCGCGCTACGGTGCCGGCCGGGCGACGCCGCCGCGCCCTCCCCGCCCGCTCGGTGGGTTCACCGGCAGACGTTGGTGTCCACGGCGGAGCCGTCCCACAGGCGCTTCAGGTTGTTGTACTTGTCGAGCGAGACGGACTGCCAGTCGTCCTGCAGGATGCCGCCGGTGTCGCCGGAATTCGGATTCCACGACCAGTAGAAGAAGTTGCGCACGCCCTTGCACTTCAGCCAGTCGACGAACTTGACCTGCCACTGGCGGTCCTTGTCGGTGAAGCGTCCGCCGAACTCGCCCAGCACCACGGCGTTCTTGCCCATGAAGCGGCCGAGCTGGTTCTGCCAGATGGCCGGCATGTTGTTGGGGAAACCGGTGCCGTCGCCGAAATAGGGCTGGCCGCTCACCGACGGGCCGTAGATGTGGGGCGACAGGACCAGGCGGTTGCGCGGGATCTTCGTCTCGTCGATCGGATAGCAGGCGGCCGGCTCGATGTTGCCGCCCCACCAGTGGGCATCGGGGTTCTCGCAGCGCCCGCCGTTGTCGGACACGCCTTCGACGAAGACCAGCAGCTTGGCATTGGTGGCGAGCACTGCGCTGCCGGCGCGCTCGGCGGCGAGCTTCCAGTCGTTGTTGATGTCGCCGGTGCCCCAGAAGGCGCCGCTGCCGCCCGTGCTGTGCGGCTCGTTCTTCAGGTCGACGGCGAAGACGTTGGGCACGTTGCGGTAACGATCGGCGACGAACTGCAGGTCGGCGACCCACTGGTCCAGCGTGTAGCCGGGAATCTGGGGCGTCGTGGAGATCGCGTTGCAGTCGGGCCGGTGATGGTCGAGCAGGACATAGAAGCCGCGCGTCGCGAACTCCGCGACGATGCGGTCCAGCACCTGCAGCGGCGTCTTGTTGGCCAGGTCGGGGTTGACGCTGGTGTTCAGCGCGCCGCTGGGGCGGCCGGTGGAGCGCAGCGTCGCCGGGCAGAACGGCAGCCGGACCGCGTTGAAGCCCAGGTCCTTCATCTGGCCGATCATGTCCTTGTAATTGCGCTGCCACAGGCCGTGGGCGACGAGGTCCGGCGTCTCGAAGCCAAACCAGTTGACGCCGCGGATCGACACCGCGACGCCCTGGCTGTCGAGGATGCGGCCATCGGTGGCGACGCTGAACGGCAGCTTGAACTGGCCCGTCGCGGGGATGGAGAGGTCGCTGGACGGCGCTGGCGCTGGCGCTGGTGCCGGAGCGGGAGCAGGCGCCGGGGCGGGAGCAGGCGCCGGAGCGGGAGCGGGAGCGGGAGCAGGCGCCGGAGCGGGTGCTGGTGCCGGTGCCGGCGCACCGGCCTCCGAGATGCGGAAGGACGCGCTATTCGGCGCGGTGCCGGTGCCGCAGAAGCCGACCTCGAAGCTCTGGCCCGGCGCGACCGGCGAGTTCCAGCTGGTGCCGGTGACGGCGAAGGTCGCGCCCGACTCGAGCTTGAAGGTGCCGTTCCAGGAGCCGTTCATCTGGCCGCTGGGCAGCTCGAAGCGCAGCGTCCAGGCGCCGCTGGGGGTGGCGCCGGGATTGCGGACGGTCGCCCGCGAGCAGAAGCCGCCCGACCAGACATCCTGGGCCACGTTCAGGCTCAGGGCCGCATAGGCGGGCGCGACGGCCCCGAAGGCCATCGCCACGAGGCTGGCACGCTGAACGAAGCGACGAGGAACTGGATGCATGACGTTGGCCCATGAAGTGGAGGGACAGGGAACGCCGGCAGTGTCGAAGCCTCGCCCGCAAGGGCTGGTGAGAATGGGTAACGCCGTATGACTACGTTGTCATCTTCGCCACAGCGGCGCGTTCCGGCGGCGAGTCCGGGCGGCGCGCGCGGCGGGTCAGAGCGACAGCGGCAACGCGACGGTGAGGGTCAGCACGGCGCCGTCGTCGGCGTAGTCGGCGGTCAGCTCGCGGTCCTCGAGCTGCCACTGCTCCCACTCGACGATGCCCTCCTCCTCTTCGCCATCGGACGGCGTGCCGTAGGCGGCGAGCGCCTGCTCGCGGGTCTCGACCGGTGCCGATGCGAAAGGCGCGTCGCCGGCATAGGGCTCGACTTCCTCGCTGCCCTCGGGGTAGTAGAAGAGCGCGCTGAGCACGTGGGTGCCGGGCCCCAGCGGCTCGCCGAAGTCCACGGCGTGGGTTTCACGCGGGGTGAAGGACATCACGACGCCGAGTTCCTTGAGCAGGACGAAGCCGGCACGGATCTCCTTCTTGCGCTTCTGTGAGAGCTCGGTCGGCGCTGGTGCGCCGGCGGGCGTGGTGTGCGCGAGGATCGCGGCGATCAGCGGCGCGTCGACCTCGGTGAGGCCGAGCAGGCGGGGGAGCTCGGGGAGCGACAGGGGGGCGGTGGCGTGGGTGTCGGTCATGGAGGCGAACGATAACGCGTCGCGGCGCTCACCAGGCGGGTCCGGCGATGAGGAGGGTGCTCCCCATGACAATCATCTCTCCTGTGGACTCAGCTTTCACACGGTCCAGCGTTGCGATTCAGCTCAGGGCCGAGAGTACATGTCCGAATCTCGGCTTCAGCATTCGTCGTGCACACTGCGCCAGGTGCCAGGCGACATCAGCTTGATCCGGATAAGCCGGTTGTCGACGTTGCTGTAGAGCACGTGCAGGGTGCAAGCAGATAGGTGCCAGACCGCGTGCCCTGTCAGTTCCGACGATTCCTGTTGTTCTGGTGGAACTCCAACCTTCGAGAAAAGCATGTCCGGACTGTCCTCGAACGATAGTCCGAAGGGCAACTCGCCTTGCCATCCCGTCGATTCCTGATCTCGATTCCTGTGAAGGGAAACGGAACGGATGATTCCACCCGACTGAGTTGCTGCAAGTCCGATGGACACTCCGGCATCTTGCAAGAGATCAATGGTCCCCGTTTCCTCGCCATCGGTGATGCGATCCTGACTGAGAAGCAAATCCCACTTGGCACGAAGCCCGGGATCAGCCAAGGGCTCCCCTAGCGATTCCACGACGGTCCTCAGTGAAATCTCATGTGGAGTCGCCGGGACGGGCAATGGCTGGGGAAGAACGCGGCACACCACGCGCGCCAGGCGCTTGCCATCGTCCGCGTAGACCGCAGTTAACCGATATCCGGGGACATCCCATGCGTCCGTGCCGCCCGAATGCCGACTCGAGTCGAAGTCAAACAACTTCTTTCGGACCTGCTGCCGGTCGTCACTCCACGCCAGACCAAACGGCAAGCGACCCGTGTACGCCTCGATGTCCTGAAGTCGCGAGTAGAAGTAGGCCTGCGTGAAGAGCAACTCTCCGTGCCCCCATCCGCGAGAAGACCCAACGCCCGATTGATACGCTGCTTCTGTGAATCCGAGTTCGATTCCCTTTCGGCGCACCAACACCCAGTCGTGGTAGGGCGATCCTCCGTCATCAGAGTCAGACAGCGAGGGTCGATTGAAGGTGTTCAATTTCTCGAACACCCCGGCATCCTGCAGTTCGTCGACAGTTCGTCCGAACCAATGAATCAATTCATCTGAGTTCAAGCGATCCTCAATCGATGCATCTTCGAGGTCGTGGCGCAGAGGCTGCCAAACTATTCAAACAGTTGAGACACGGAGACTTGTCGAATCCGCTGCTCGTCCGAAGTGAAGCTCAGAAGCATGCGTTTGTCTCCAAACACCCATCGATCGTTCTTCAAGCTGCCGCGACTGGTCCATTCCGGCTCCCCGAACTTCGCGCGGGCCTGTTCCCTCGTCATGGTCATGTCGAGATCGAAGGGAGTTCCGCCCACGGCACGTCCAGGCTCTGCAGGGTGAATGAAGAAAGTGCGAAGCACCAGTTCCCCTTCAGCGTACTTCTTTCCCTCAGGCAGTTCGCTACCCAACGTGAAGACGAGTTCGATTTGCTGACCGGCGATCTCCACGTTGGTTTCCTTCTCGCCGCGCGGAGGACGCTTCAGCGGCGTTGCAACACCCAGCGCCTTCAGGTACTCCACTACAGCAGGGTCGGCTTCCGACTTGCCCAGCAATGCCAACGCGCTTTTATAGATATCCATGCAACAACTCCAGTTCGAGGGGGTAATCAATCGCCGCTGATGAGCTTTTCCAGCCAGTCGTCGTAGTCCTTGTTGGACTTCTTCAGGATCGCATCAGAGGCCTTCTTGTACGCATCCTTGCAGCCACCGTCGGCATCATACTCATCGATCTTGTCAAGCATGGCCGCGACGTCTCTAGCAGCAGAACCCGCCAGGTCCTTTGCATCCTTCGCAGCTTCCGCTATGGACTGTCCGTGTGTAGGACTGTGGTCAATGTGCGCTTGTCGAGGAATGGCGATTGCGTCGGCACCATTGTCGATGGCCCGTTTTTCCGCAGCGCTGAGCGGCTCGCCTTTCAACTCGGCGGCCCGCTCCTTCAAAGCTGCTTTGGATGGAATATGGTCACGATCGAACTTGCCATCTCCGGTTTTCTTCTTCAAGTCGCCATAACTGCCGGACTCTCCGCATTTCATCTTCTTCTTGGGCTTGGATTTTGCGCCCTCGCCTTTTTCTCCCGTTGGCTTGGGCGCGGCTTCGGCCTCCTCCGCCTTCCGCGTCTTGCCCGCCAACTCATCAATCTTCTTTTCCGCCGCCTCTATTGCTTCCTTGATCGGCTTCTGCATGCTCTCCGGGAGATGCGGCACAACTTCGTCAGCGACCTTGCGCACGCCGGCGAGATAGCGTTCGGAGTTCTTGGCAATCTTCGCGGCGGTGGCTGCCTCGCCGGCAATCGGCACCACGCCGACCAGGGACAAGCCTGCGCCCCACCAGTCGCCCCGCATGGCGCTCACCAGGCCATTCAACAGGTCTGCCGGAGCGCCAAAGCCGGGCACGAGCCCGATGACGTCGAGCAGCATCTGCAGCGCGTCAAGCTTGGAGATTTCGCTCGGGTCGATCTTGACCCCGGCGTTCGCGTCTTCCGCCTTCCCTGCGCTGGCCGCCGGCTTCTGCAGGACGCCTGTCGTGTTGTAGCTTCCCATGCGATCAGCCGCCGTTCATCCAGAACTTGTCGCCGTGGCGCACCATCCACTTCTTCCCGGCGCGCACCGTCGAGCTCTTGTCCAACGGCTCGCACTTCTTGCCCACGGTGCCGCTCTTGATGCCGGTGCCGCTGCCCGGTGTATCCCCCGCGCTGCTGGGCGTCTTGCTCTGGTCGAAGACCACGACCGGATTGCCATTGATCTTCACGCTCTTCACCACACCCGTCGCATCGCTCAACTGCGACGTGATCGGATAAGGCACCGGCACCATCGAGCTGCCCATCGGCGTCTTGCAGACATCGGGCGGCATGCTGTAGACGACCCAGCCGCTTTCCTTGCGCGCCCCCAGGTTGCTAGCCATGAGCAGCCTCCTCCATCTTAAACAAGGGGGCCGAGAGTTCGGTCTCGAAGCGCAACTCGGCCGTCTTCACGCCCATCTCGGCCGACACGCTCGCGCGCCAGACGATCGCCAGCTCCATCGCATCGGTGTCGACATGCAAGGTGTCGATGGCGCACACGCCGCCGAGCATCAGGCCGCTGGCCAGATGGAACAGAACGGACACCCGGTGACCCGGCAAGGCGATGACGGCGTGACCGCTCGGGCACAGTTTGGGATCGATCAGATTGCCAAGCTCGATGTAGCAATCCGGCCGGGGAAAGGTGATCTGCTGGTCCTCCGGCGCGGCGTTCCAGTACGCCATGTCGAAGTCCTTCGGCAGATTCGGCCAACGCTCCTCCAGCCATCGATCGTCATAGGACCCCGCGCGTTGAATGCGCGGCGTCCAGGCGCGGCCCACCGGTCCGAATCCGGCGGGCCGGTGCGCATAGGCCTTGGCTTGCTCCAGCATCTGTGGCGGCTGCTGGCCGGCCGGCTGGGCGGTGATGTCCGGTCGATCGACCGACTGATCCGGCCACTCGATCTGCGGCGCGGGCCAACCTGACGGCATCGGAATCCGCGCCTCCCGGGATGCGCGTTCCAGATCGGCATGCATCCATCCCCGACCCAGCGGATTCAGGAAGCAGACCTCGTTGAGCAGCAGTTCCGGCGCGTCCTCCCGTTGCCCGAATTCGGGATTCGGCACCCGGCTGCCGCCGCCGTAGGCGAGTTCGTACAGGAGCGGCACGCTGGCTGCGAGGGTCGACCTCCGACGCGTCCAGGCACCCGTCGCGTCGCGCGAGAACTCGGATGGCGCGCGCAGATGAATCGCCTTGTCGAGCAACATCTCACGACTGCGATCACCGTTTGGGCCAGGAGCTCGCAACCAGGCATCGATGCCGACGCGCCGTCGTTCCTGCCACGCCAGGCGATCGCTGAAGCTGGCATCCGGGTCGGTCAAGGGAGGCACATAGCCCGCTGCCGGATCCGCCTGCGGATGCCGCGAGGGCTGGCTGACACGCAGCCTCGCGAGCCAACCCTCGCTGGCCCGCCCGCCCGGCGCGTGGCTGGTGCCGGTCACCAGCACATCGCATTTCGGCTTGAACGGCGCGAGGTCGCTTTCGGCGCGCACGCTGCTCCGGCCGATCTCACCGACGTATTGATCCTCGGTGACCAAGGGGGGCGCTCCCTCGTCGACCACCTGCGGCACGAGGCGCATCGGACCGGCGACAGGCGGCGATGCGCCCTCCAGTTGCCACGCCGGCACCAGCTTGTAGACCGTGCGCAGCACCACGACGTCGTGCTCGCGGTCCTGCGTGTCGATGCCGCGATAGCCCGCCGCGCCAAACGGCGTGAGGTTGACCAGTTCCATACGGCGCTCCGACCTCAGTTGAGGTCGATGTCCTTGCCGTTGATCTGCACCGGTCCGGACGCATCGAACAGGAACTCCGACCCGACGATGGTGACCTTGCCGTCCTTGGTCATGGTCAGGCTGGCCTTGCCAACGACGAAGCGGATCGCGTCACCTGCGACCAGCTCATAGGTCTTGCCCACGCGCGTGGTCTTGCTCAGCCCCACCTGCTCCGACTGCTGCAGGCCGACCGTCGTGTTCATCAGGCCGCCAACGGTGGTCTGATAAGCCGCGCCGATGGTCAGCGCCTTGCCCAGCCCGATCGTCTCCGCCTTGGCCAGCGCAACCGTCTCCGTCTTCATTCCCCCGATCGTCACCGACCGGTTGTCCCCGATCGAAATCGTCTCGTTGAGGTCCACCCGCTCCGTCCGGTTCTGATGCACCGTGATCGTCTCGTCCAGGTCGACCGTCTCCGTGCGGTTCCCCTTCACGAACACCGTCTCATGCCGGTCGATCGTCTTGGTGCGGTCCCGTCCGACCCAGTGCGTCTCGTCGTTCTCGACCTCGATGTCCTGGTTCTTCTCCGCGTGGATCCACAGCTGCTCGGCGCCCTGCTTGTCTTCGAAGCGGATCGCGTTGGCATTGCCGTAGCTGCCGCCCTTGGTCGAACGCGTCAGGAAGCCGCTCTGCGTCGCATTGGCCGGCAGGTCCCACGGCGGCAGGTTCTCGCCGTTGTAGGTGCGGCCGATGATGATCGGCGCGTCCGGATCGCCCTCGATGAAGCCGACGATCACCTCCTGCCCGATGCGCGGGATGTGGATGCCGCCGAAGTTGGACCCCGCCCACGGATGCGCCACGCTCACCCAGCACGAGCTGCGCTCGTCGCGCTTGCCCCGCCGGTCCCAGTGGAACTGCACCTTCACCCGCCCGAACTTGTCGGTGTGGATCTCCTCGCCCGCCGGCCCCGTCACGATGGCCGTCTGCGGCCCCGACACCAGTGGCTTGGGCGTGCGACGCCCCGGCCGGAACTGCTGCTGCGCCGGGATGCAGCTGAAGCTGCAGCGCAGCGAGGTCTCGCCCGAGCCCGATTCATTGGCCGCCTGGTGCAGCGCCAGCTGCGTGCCAGTCACCAGGTACTGCGCGTTCTCGCTGTCGCGCGGATGCCGCGTCAGCGCCAGCAGGTGGCCCGTCTGCACGCCCTGCGCATTGGTCGTGCCCTCATAGGTCTCATGACTGCTCTGCAGCTCGTCGAGCCGGTCCTCCACGTACTGCGAGCCGTCCCCGGTCTGGATGTAGCCGCCCGGGTAATCGAAGATCTCGCCGTCCGACAGGTCGTAGTCGCGCTTGACCATCTGGCTGGTCTCCAGCGCGCTGGACGGCTTCTGGAAGTCGTAGTCGGTGATGACCACCTTGCCGGGCCGCACGCACTGCGCGCCGCTCCAGCCCTGCACGTACTCCAGCTGCGGCGCGCCCTGCGATTCCGAGCCATAAAACGGCAGCGACTCACACCCCGGCTTGGCGTCATGCCCGCTGGCCGAGTCGCACAGCACCACCTTGTGGCCGCTCTCGTCGTGCTCCACGTACCAGTAGATGCCTTCGTGCTCCAGCAGCCGCGCCACGAAGTTGAAGTCGGTCTCGCGGTACTGCACGCAGTAGTTCCAGGTCCGGTACGGGCGCAGCAGCTTGAACTCGTACCGCGCCACCGGATGGTCCTCGAACACCTGCTTGACGATGTCCGGCACCGACATCTCCTGGAAGATGCGGCAGTCCGAGGTGCGCGACAGCAGCCACAGCCACGGCTTGAGCTGCATCTCGTAGACGCAGTGCTTGCCCTCGAAGCCCCGCTGCGCGAAGCGCGTCACATAGCCGCTGAGGTGGCGCGGCGCGTCCTCGCGCAGCGCGATCGTCAAGGTCGCCAGCTTGCCCAGCAGCTCGGAGGCCAGGATGTCCTTGCGCTCGCTCAGCAGCGTCAGCGTGGTGTCTCCTGCCTCGCTCAGGCCCTCGCGCGAACTGCAGGAATGCACGCGCAGGACGTCGTCGGGCAAGGCGGTTTTGAGGCGGAACGGTGAGGCCATAGGTCTTCCAGGATCTCCCTGGCCGACACGGTAGGGGGCGCCTATCGCGCGCAAAAGAGGCGAAAGTCACTTTGGCCGCCGCCCTGCGCCCGTTACCGTCCATCCTCCCCATCCGCATCAGGGGCAGGACTTGCGCTGCCCGCGGCCTCCGGGGTCGTATCCAGGAGATTTCCCATGCCTGCCTGCCGCATTCCCGGGCCGCTTGGCGCCGGCGCCAATTGCTTCGACATCGACGACGGCACCCTGGTGCGCGCCGCATCGCCGCTGCCGGCCCCGGTCGGCACCGCGCCGCGAGACAAGCCGCCGGCCATCGATGACGACACCCGCGCGCTGGCCGCCGTCGCTTATGGCGAGGGCTCGACCGGCAACGTCTACGAGGAGATGGCCGCCATCGCCAACGTGCTGGTGCGCCAGCAGAAGGCCCGCGGCTACAAGACGATCAGCGCCTTCATCAAGGCCGACAAGACTTTCGCCTTCGCCGCGCATGACGGCAACCAGCGCCACGGCAAGCTGATCAAGGCCAGCGCCGAGGAGATCGCCAAGGACGCCGGCATGAACGACGCCGTGCGCGGCGCGCGCAACGCGCTCGATCCCAGCGGCACGGACTACTCGAACGGCGCCTACTTCTGGGACGGCGCCGACATCAAGTCCAACTACGACAAGCATCCCAAGGTCAAGGCCGGCATCCACATCACCGACCCGAAGCACAACATCTACGACATCAAGGACAAGGACGTCCCCGGCGAGGAGTGGTGGCGCAACGCGCAGGGGCAGAAGACGAAGCTGCGCGGCAAATGGGATTACAAATACGAGTCCACCGCCGCGTATGGCGGCACGATCTTCTGGAAGTACAACGCGGACTTCGTGAAGGCCACCAACAACAAGGAATACGACTGATGCGCCCCCAGCGTCCCGTTGCCCTCGCCGCGATCGCCCTCGCCTGCTCGGCCTTCGCCGCCTGCGCCGCCCAGGCCGACGCCCTGGCGAAGAACGCCACCGAGCTGCGCGACCTGCTCCGCGGTCCAGCCACGGCGGCGACGCTGACCCCGATCAAGACCGAAGGCTGGTGCGGCCCCCAGGGCTGCTTCGTCGATGCCGGCGAGTTGCGCATCGACCGCGACAAGGGCGGGTTCGCGCGCGCCGAGGGCGGCCAGCGGCTGCAGGTCGTCGAGCACAAGGCGCCGGGCGGCGACGCCCTGCCCGACCTGGACTGGACGCCGACCGACGCGTACCGCGTGATGGCGGGCGGTCAGCGCTGGGGCAGTTGCCTGGAGTTCTCGCACGCGGGCGTGGGCAAGAGCGGCACCTTCCAGCGCTGGACCAGCGTCGTGCTGGTGCCCTTCAACGGCGCGGCGCCGGGCGCGATCGCGCATCGCTTCGTCGGGTACTGGACGGGCTGCGACTCGCTGGTGTCGGGCGCTACCGCGGGCACGCTCACGCTGCGCGTGGTCGAGCGCCCGGAGCCGAAGGCCGGCAAGCCGCTGCGGCTGGTCGCCTACCAATGCAGCGCGCGCGGCTGCGAGGGCCAGGTCGATCGCCGCACGGTCAGCGGGGAGCCGGGCAACGCCCAGGATGGGACCTTGACGATCGGCCAGCCCTGAGCGTCACGGCGCGGATCAGGCCGCCGGCCGGCGCCCCAGGATGATGATCGCCATTCCCACCAGGCTGACGGCCACGCCAATCCAGTCGGTGGGCGTGGGCTTGACCTTGTCGACGAGCATCAGCCAGACCATCGCCACGCCGATGTACACACCGCCATAGGCCGCGTAGACGCGGCCCGCGGCGGTCGGATGCAAGGTCAGCAACCAGGCGAAGAGCGCCAGGCTGCCGGCCGCGGGCACGAGCAGCCACGCGGACTTGTCCTGCTTGAGCCAGAGATACGGCAGATAGCACCCGACGATCTCGGCGACGGCGGTGACGACGAACAGCAGGAAGGTCTTGGCCAGTTCCATGGCTCAGCGCTCGCCGATCACTTCGTGGAAGTGGATGACGAGCCGCTGCGAGCTTGCGCCGCAGCGACTTCGGGTACTCGCCTCGCGGTCGCTGCCGAAAGTTTCGAAGATGTCTTCATACGAGCTCGATACCGCCGGTGCTCACGCGAGCAAGTTTCCGGCTTCAATCGAACCCGTACTCGAAGTCCCCGTCCTTCACGTTCAGCGCGACCTTGGTGATCGTCTGCCCGTTGGTCAGGCGCGTGAGGTACTCGCGGCTGATGCGCGGCAGCACCGTGTTCGTCAGGATCGCGTCCACCACCCGGCCGCCGCTCTCGACCTCGTTGCAGCGGCTGATGATCAGCTTCACCACGTCGTCGCCGAAGCTCAGCGGCACGCCCAGGTTCTCGCCCACGCGCTTCTGGATGCGGCCCAGCTGCAGACGCACGATCTGGCCCAGCATCTCCTCGCTCAGCGGGTAGTACGGGATCGTCACCAGCCGGCCCAGCAGCGCCGCCGGGAACACCTTCAGCAGCGGCTCGCGCAGCGCCTTGGCGATGCCCTCCGGCTCCGGCATCAGCTCCGGATCCGCGCACAGCTTCATGATCAGGTCGCTGCCCGCGTTGCTCGTCAGCAGGATGATCGTGTTCTTGAAGTCGATGTAGCGGCCCTCGCCATCCTCCATCCAGCCCTTGTCGAAGACCTGGAAGAACAGCTCGTGCACGTCCGGGTGGGCCTTCTCGACTTCATCGAGCAGCACCACGCTGTACGGCCGGCGGCGCACCGCCTCGGTCAGCACGCCGCCTTCGCCGTAGCCGACATACCCCGGCGGCGAGCCCTTGAGCGTCGAGACCGTGTGCGCCTCCTGGAACTCGCTCATGTTGATGGTGATGACGTTCTGCTCGCCACCGTAGAGCGCCTCGGCCAGCGCCAGCGCCGTCTCGGTCTTGCCCACGCCCGAGGTGCCCGCCAGCAGGAACACGCCGATCGGCTTGCTCGGGTTGTCCAGCCCGGCGCGCGAGACCTCGATGCGCTTGGCGATCATCTCCAGCGCATGCCGCTGGCCCACCACGCGCTGATTCAGCGTGTCGGCCAGTTGCAGCACCGCCTGCAGCTCGTTGCGCACCATGCGGCCGACCGGAATGCCGGTCCAGTCCTGCACCACCGCGGCCACCGCCTGCTCATCCACCTGCGGCAGGATCAGCGGCGCATCGCCCTGCAGCGTCGCCAGTTCGGCGCGCAGGCCGTGCAGCTCGCTCAGCAGCGGACCGCGCTCCTCTTCCGAAGGCGCGCCCTCGCCGTCCTTGCGCAGCAGCGCATGCAGCGCCAGCACGCGGTCGACCATGCCCTTCTCTTTCAGGTGGCGCGCCTCCAGCTCCGCCTTGCGCGTCTGCGATTCGTCCAGCGCCGCCGCCACGCGCTGCTGGCGCTCCGCAACGTCCATGCCGATCGCGCCCTCGCGCGCGATGATCTCGCGCTCGATCTCCAGCGCCTGGATGCGGCGCAGGCAGTCCTCCAGCTCCGCCGGCGTCGCGTGCTGGCTCACCGCCACGCGCGCGCAGGCCGTGTCCAGCAGGCTCACCGCCTTGTCGGGCAGCTGCCGCGCCGGGATGTAGCGGTGGCTCAGCCGCACCGCGGCCTCGATGCCCTCGTCCAGCAGCGCCACGCGGTGATGCTTCTCCAGGATGGAGGCCACGCCGCGCAGCATCAGCACCGCCTTGTGCTCATCGGGCTCGGGCACCTGCACGACCTGGAAACGCCGCGTCAGCGCCGGATCCTTCTCGATGTGCTTCTTGTACTCGGCCCAGGTCGTCGCCGCGATCGTGCGCAGCTTGCCCCGTGCCAGCGCCGGCTTGAGCAGGTTGGCCGCGTCACCCGTACCCGCCGCGCCGCCCGCGCCGATCAACGTGTGCGCCTCGTCGATGAACAGGATGATGGGCTTGGGCGAGGCCTGCACCTCGTCGATGACCTGGCGCAGCCGGTTCTCGAATTCGCCCTTCATGCTGGCGCCCGCCTGCAGCAGGCCGATGTCCAGCATGTACAGCGACACATCCTTCAACTGCGGCGGCACGTCGCCCTGCGCCAGGCGCAGCGCGAAGCCCTCCACCACCGCCGTCTTGCCCACGCCCGCCTCGCCCGTCAGGATCGGGTTGTTCTGGCGCCGGCGCATGAGGATGTCGACGATCTGGCGGATCTCCTCATCGCGGCCGGCGATCGGATCGATCTCGCCATTGCGCGCGCGCTCGGTCAGGTCCACCGCGAAGCGCTTGAGCGCCTCCTGCTTGCCCATCGCCGCCGGCGCGATCGCGCCGCTCGCGTCACCGGGTGCCGCGCCCGGCTCGGCCGCGCGCATCGCGCGCTCCGGCGAGCCCTCCAGGATCTGGTTGAAATGCTCGCTCAGGTCGTCGACCGGGATCTTCTCGAACTGCTTGGACACCGACAGCAGCACGTTGCGCATCGACGCCGTCTTCAGCAGCCCCAGCACCAGATGGCCGGTGCGCACCTGCTGGTCGCCGAACATCAGCGAGCCATAGACCCAGCCGCGCTCGACCGCGTTCTCGACCCAGCTCGACAGATCGGTGACCGAGGTCGCGCCGCGCGGCAGCCGGTCCAGCGAGGCCATCAGGTCCGCCGACAGCTGCGCCGCGTCCAGCCCGTAATGCTTGACGATGCGATGCAGGTCGGAGTCCGGCGTGTTGAGGATCTGGTACAGCCAGTGCTGCAGCTCCACGTACGGATTGCCGCGCAGCTTGCAGAACACGGTGGCGCCTTCGATCGCCTTGTAGGCCAGCGGATTGAGCTTGCCGAAGAGGCTGGTACGGGCGATTTCTGTCATGACGATGCTCCCTGTGATGCCGGTGGCGTGGCCCGTCCCTTCACCCGCTGTCGCGGATGCAAGTGCAGGTCGCCCCGGTCGTGACGATGCGGACGGCCGCCCGAGCGGCCGGTCCAGGATGTGAAGCCCAGGCGCGCGCGGCCGCTCAGCGCCGCGGCGGGCACCTCGTCGCGGCGCAGCACCGGCTGCAGCTCCCATTGCAGGTTGTGGCCGACGTACTGCCGGATCCAGTCGTTGAGCGGCTGCCACGCGTCGCCGTCGGGCAGGAAGCCCTCGTACTGGCGCAGCGTCAGCGGGCCCAGCACGACGCGGAAGCGGTACTGCCGGTCCCAGGCCTTGTTGCCGCAGGCGGTGTCGACGCCCAGCCGCGGCAGCTCGCGGCCGATGCGCTCCGGCCGCTGGCGCGCGAAGCCCAGCCGCGTGCGCTCGCCGTCCTCGACGGGCAGCCAGTGCGGCACGTGCTGCTCGATGCGCACCGGCACCCCGAAGTGCAGCGACAGGATCTTGGCCAGCCCCTCGGCATGCTGCGCCCGCCCGCCGTGCAGCCCGGCCTGGAACAGGCGCGCGGTCTGCGGCAGCGAGTCCGCCGGCCGCTGCGCGCCGTCCAGTCCGGTGGCGGCGCCCAGCCACGCGGCATAACGGTCCGTGGCCGGCCGGTCATGCTGCACCGCGGGCTGGGACTGGGCCCAGGCGCGGTAGAAGTGCAGCAGCAGCCGGTGATGGAAGACGTCGAGGAAGCGGCTCAGCGTCGGGTCGCCGCGCTGATGCAGCCGCTCGCGGGTGTACTCGGTCAGATGCAGCGGCATCGGCCCCTGCGGACCGAGCAGCCCGAAGAAGCGCACGCCCAGCCGCGGCGCGGGGTTCTGCCCGCGGGTCAGGCTGGCCAGCGCCGCCGGCGCGAAGTCCAGCTCGGGCTCCTGCCCCAGCCGGATCGCCTCCTGCGACGGCCGCAGGCCGCGCCCCAGCCGCGGCACATCGGGCGTCAGGCCCTCGATGCGGCGCAGCAGCGCGAAGAAGTCATGGGCCCAGGGCGTCGCCTCCACGCTCTCGAAGAGCGCGCGCAGCGCCGCGTCGTGCTCGCCGCGCCGCGCGGGACGACGCGCCAGCAGCGCGGCGGGCGATGGCTCCGCGCCCGCGTCCTCGGCGTCGCTGACCGCGGCGCTCGCGGCCGCCGCAGCGCCCGGCACCGCGCCTCCCGCGGCGGACGGCGCCTGGACGTCGTCCGACCCGCCGGCGTCGCGCACGTTCATGGACGGCTCCCCGGGGAGACGCGTCCGTCGCGTTCCGTGCGCTGCGCGCGGCCCTCGGCATCGCCGCCGATGCGTGGCGCCCAGCGCTTGACCTGGCCGCGCTGCGGCGTGCGCAGGCTCAGCTGCGTGAAGCTGTTGATCGCCGCGTGGCGGGTGAAGTAGCGCTCCAGCACGCTCGCGAACAGATAGGCGCTGTGGCCCTGGAAGGCCAGCTCGTCGAGTTCCAGCGTGATCTCGGTGCCCGCGCCGAAGCTCAGCGGCCCGGTGAACGGCAGGCGCCGCACGACCGGCTGGGCATCGACGCCCCGGACGCCCTCCACCTGGCGCAGCCAGGCCGGATCGCTCGGCGGGCCGTACAGCGCCAGCAGGCGGCGCAGCGTCGCCGCGGCCTGCGCGGGCGGCTCGTCGGCCCAGGGCAGTTGTTGCTGCGTCAGCAGGCCCACCAGGCTCCAGCCCGCCTCGCCCACCGGCTGGCGGTTGACCGGCCGCGTCGGGCCATGCACCGCCTCGACCTTGAGCACCGGCCCCGCCGCGTCCAGCCGCCAGGCGCCGGCGCCGTTGTGCGGCAGCAGCATCGGCAGGTCGCGGTTGGTCACCAGCGCCGAGACCGACAGCTGGCGGATGTCCTCGCGATAAGGCGCGTGGCGCGGGTCGACCAGCGACAGGAAGACCTCGTCGCCGATGTAGCCGGTGCGCGGCCCCTGCTCCTTCTGGCGCGTCGACAGCAGGCGCGGCTCGCGCCGCACCGTGTAGAAGCCGGGCGCATCGGGCGGTGCCTGGTGGTAGGTCGCGTACAGCGGCTCAAAGCCCTGCTGGCCCAGCGCCCCAGCCCCGTAGCCGGTCACCGACTGCAGGCTGTGGATCTCGTAGTCCATCGGTCGCGTGCGGTCCGGGACGACGTGGTATTCCCAGCTGCCGGTGCCCAGCTGGATGCGGTCCAGCCGCTTCGGGAACAGGTTGATCGCCGGCGTGCAGTGCAGCGAGACGCTGTCCACGTCGACCATCGCCTCCAGCGCCCCGTCGCCGCGGCTGAAGAACAGCACGATCTCGAAGCTCGTGCCCTCCACCCGCGCCAGGCGCTCGGCGAGCTGGTCGATCTCGAGGAACAGGAAGCGCCGCGGCATCGCGGCCAGCTCCTGCATCAGCCGGCAGCCGGAGAAGTTGCGATGCGTCTCCGGCAGCAGCGCCTCGTCCGGCGCGAAGCCCAGCGGGCGGATGCTGGCCGCGGACCGCCACTGCGCCGGCACCGCGGGGGCGTCGATCCCCTCGCCGGTGACGAAGCTGCCCAGCGGCGCGCCCAGCGCCAGCTCGTGCAGGCGATAGGCGACCTCGTCGGGCGCGCTCAGGTAGAGCGCGAGCCGGTCCAGCCCCAGCTGGCGCACCGGAATGCCGCCGCCGGTCTTGAGCCGCAGCCGCAGCCCGCCGCGGCTGCCGGCGGCATCGGGCAGGCGCGACATCGGCAGGTCGGGCGCGTGGCTGAAGTACTGGACGTCGTCCAGCGTCAGCGGCCACAGCGTCACGTCATGCGCGGTGCGGAACTCGCAGCGGGTGTCCTGGCCGCGCGGCACGCCGGACTGCAGCACGCTGCCCCGCGGCACCGGGTGGCCCTTGGAGAGGTTGGGGTCGGTCGGATCGACGCCGAAGCGCGCGATCATCATCGACGGCACCGGCGCCAGGAAGTTGGGGTAGATCGACTCCAGCAGGTGGGCGATCAGGCGCGGATGCTCGGCGTCGAGCTTGAGCTGCACCCGCGCCGACAGGAAGGCGAAGCCCTCCAGCAGCCGCTCGACATAGGGGTCGGCGACCTCCGCATCCTCCAGGCCCAGGCGCGCGGCGATCTTGGGGAAGTCGCGGGCGAACTCGGCGCCGACCTCGCGCAGATGGGCGAGCTCGTCGTTGTACAGGCGCAGCAGCCGGGGATCCATCGCGCGTCCTCAGCCCTCGCGCACCTCGACCTGCCCCGCCTCGAGGTCCATCTGCGTGCGCAGCAGGATCTCCAGCGGCACCGGCTGCGACCAGAGGTGGCCGCGGATGTCGAACTCGATCACGTTGTGGGTGTCCATGACGCTCTGCGTCTCGATCGCGCGGACCTCGAGCGTGTCGGGCAGGATGCGCGGCTCGAAGCGCAGGATGGCCTGGCGGATCTGCTTCTCCAGCAGATGCACGTCGATGCGCGAGGCCAGTTGCCCCGACAGCGCCGGCAGGCCGAAGTTCAGCACGCTGTCGCCGACCCGCGCGTAGGCCTCTGTCGCCTTGCCCAGCGGCTGGATGGCGTTGAACAGCCAGCCCAGGTCGCGCAGCACCGCCTGGCGCAGCTGCGACTTGGTCATGACGCGGCGCTCCTCCGCCTCGACGCGGTGGAAGGGATCGTCGTCGGTGAGGCGGTCCAGCAGGGCCGGCTGCAGGCGATCGCGGGTGATCTGGGTCATGGCTCGCGCGGCGCGGATCCGCTCACTTCGCGGCGCCGGTGTCCAGGCGCCAGAAGACGACCTCAGCGAACTTGCCGTCGTTGGCCCAGGGGTCCCAGATCGTCTTGTCGCCCTTGCTCTTGGCGCCGGCCCAGCCGCCCAGCGAGGTCGACATCGCCAGCGGATACATGCCGCGGGCGCGCATGGTCTGGGACTTGCCGCCCGAGGTGTAGGCATACCCGCCGGCCGGCTTGGCCGCGCCGGGATAGACGACGATCACATGGCCGTTGGGCTGCGTCACCAGGCCGCCGACGATCAGCTCGCCGCGACTGGCGCGCTCGGCCAGCTCGGACACCGGCGTCTCCTTCCAGCGCTTGTCGGCCTTCAGGAAGGCGACCAGCGAATTGGCGGTGCGGTACTCCTGGTCCGGGATGTAGCGCTTGATGACGTGCCACACGGCGTGGCTGCAGGAGCCGGGGTACTTCTCGTAGGCCTCGTCGGCGACCTGCTTGAGCTGGGCGGCGGTGACGGGTTCGGCGGCGGAGGGATTCAGGATGTCGGGCATGGGAAGTCCGCGGACGCCTTGGCGCCCGCTGCGCGGTAACGGTGTTCGGCCGCGTCCCAACGCAGCGCCGGCAGCGCGTAATCGCCGCCGACGGCCGGGTTGCTGACCTGGACGCGGATTTCCTGCGGCACGCCGTCACGCCACAGGCCGTGGCGCAGCGTCAATGTCCGCGGTTGATCGAAGGGGAACAGCTCGGGCAGCCCGCCGACGCAGCGGAACTCGCGGTCGACCAGCATCGGTTTGGGGAAGTCCTCCCACGGCGCGTCAGCGGCGCGGGTGGCGTAATAGGTCTCGGCGAAGACCGAGATCAGCGCCACGCGCGGCGTGCCGCCCGGCGCCGCCAGCTCGCAGCGGCGCGCCGCGTCGAGGTACTTGGCCCAACTGGCGGGCAGCTTGGCGCGGTCGGCGTCAGCCAGCGGCGTGCAGGCCTCGGGCGACAGCGCGCGCCAGGCCGCCTTCGCGGACGGCGCGGCCTTGGCCGCCGCGGTCTTCGCCGCCGGCGGCATCGATCCCGCGTCAGCCTGGACGGACGACGCGACGATCGCCCCGGCCACGGCCAGGACCGCCTTCATCGCGATCGAACGGAGCGGGAAAGCCGCGGCCGGCAACGTGGCCGGCACGCCAGCGGACAGGACGGACGGCGCCCGGGTGGCGCGGGACAGGAACGGACGGGACGGACGGCAGGGCATTCACTTCCTCAATTCGATGAGACGGACATCCAGCAATCCTGCCTCGCCTTGGTCGCTCATCAGCACGCGCTGGCCGATGCCGGCGTACTGGTCGTCCTCCGATCCCGGCAGCGGCTGCCATTCGGTGCGGCGCGACAGCCAGACGCGTTCGTCGTCGAAGGCCACGCTGCGCGGGTAGCGCGTCGGGATCAGCGCCACCGAGGCGCCGCCGTTGGGGAACTCCAGGTGCGCCGCGGCCCAGACCAGGTCGCGCAGGTCGGTCGGCGGCTCGATGTGGATTTCCTTGAGCGCGGAGAACGGCACCCAGCAGTAGCGGCCGTTGATCACCGCCTCCAGCACCGGGCCCAGGCGCGAGTCGCCGTCGCACAGCCACTCGAATGCCTGGCCGTCGATCGTGCCGGCGGTGGCCGGCGCGGCCTCCAGCGCCTGCGCGCGCAGCTGCCGCGCGCCGGCCACGTCGCCGTCGTGGTCGAGCTTGAGCGCATGCACCAGGTTCGCGACCCACTCGGCGGGTTCGCCCATCACCATGGGCGTGGTGCGGCCCTCGAAGACGGCCTCGCGCACCAGCTCGCACTTGAGCGCCTCGCGGTAGGTGTTGACCATCGCCAGCGTGCCGGCGTCCAGCTCGCCGCAGACCTCCAGCTGCGCCGCCGCCCGCGCCCACTGGCCGGTCACCGCCAGCAGCTGGAACAGCATCGTGCGCAGCTTGGCGTCCTGCGGATGCTGCCGGACCTCCGCCTGCGCCGCGGCCAGCGCCTCGGTCGGGCGGCCCGCCGCCAGCAGTTCCTGCACTGCGCTCATCGCATGCTCCGTGACATCTCGTCGTTGTTGGGGTGCAGACCCGCCCTCGCCCGCCGCGCGGGAACGGGCCGGTCAGGTCAGGTCGTCGTCGAAGGTGTGGGTGCCGCCCATCGCGCCCTTGGCGTTCTGGGTCCGGTACTCGATGGAGACCTTCTGGAAGCTCATCGCGATGCGCTCGACCGGCGCGCCGTCGGCATCGCAGTCGATGTCGTAGGAGGCGATGCGGGCCTTCTCCAGCGTCAGGCAGAAGTAGTCCTCCTGCGCGCCGCCCGCCTTGCGCAGGTAGAGCTTGGCGGACTTGACCTCGTCGTTGGTCGCCACCGCGCTCATCAGCGCGGTGCTGGCGCTGTCCAGGTCCTTGGTGATCGTGAGCTGGCGATAGCTGCGGCGGCCGGTCTGCTGGCCCGCCACCGCATCGCCGGCGGCGCCCACGCCCCAGCTGAAGCCGCGCACGACGACGTCGCCGGCGTGGCCCGCCGAGGTGGATTCGCCCTTGACCTTGCCCGCCCGCTTGAGCGACAGGTCCAGGTACATGTCGGCGCTGGTCGCGCCGCCGCTGGTCATCGGATTCATCTTTCGCTCCGGCATGGACAACGGATGACGGCGCGCGCGCCAGGCGACGCACCGTCATGCGTTGTCCGAGCGCGGCGNTCGCGCCGCGGGATCCGCGAACAGAAGGCGCCGGCTCGCACCGGCGCCCCGCCGATCAACGGGTTTCGGTCGTGGCCACGTTCCAGCCGAACTTGACCGCGCCGCCCAGGCCGCCCTTGGCGTCTTGGGCCTTGTACTCGAACTCGATGTCCGCGTACGACAGGGCCACGCTCTCGCTGATCTCGCCACCGGCGGAGGCCGACGGGGCGACGTTGGTCACCAGCACCTGCTTCAGCGTGACCTTCAGGAAGTCCTGCTGGCCTTCGCCGGCCTTGCGGCAGGTCAGGACGGCCTGGTCGAAGTGCTTGCCCGAGGCGCAGGCCTTGGCCAGCACCGGGGACGCCTTGTCGTAGTAGTGCGCGAACACGAACTGGCCAGGAATGCCCTTGCCCTTGCCGGAGCCGGTGCCGGCGGCGGCGGTGCTTTCCTGACGCACATCCCACGACCAGGCGAGCAGATCAATCTCGCCCTTGTGGTCCTTGTGGGTGGATTCGCCTTCGACTCCGGCGAACTTCAGATTGGCGTCGATCGTCATGGTCGGTTTCTCCTAGATGGACTCTTTGAAAACAGTCTCCGCATCAACGCTCACCGCATGCGGAAACCGGGATTTCGGGCCCGAGGGCCCGGTTGGCTCATCGCCTCGAAAATTTCAGAACGGCGCCTTCGACAGCGCTCCCTTGGACGCGTCGCGCGTCGTTGCGCGCGATTTCTTTGTTTCCTTCGCGCGGGCCGCCGGGGCGACCCGCCGCCTCACTTGCCCTTCTGCGACGGCAGCGTCGAGACCAGCCGCAGCGAGACCGTCAGGCCCTCGAGCTGGTAATGCGGACGCAGGAAGAATTTCGACGAGTAGTAGCCGGGATTGCCCGGGATCTCCTCGACCACCACCTCGGCCGAGGCCAGCGGCTTCTGCGACTTCGTCGTCTCCGAGGAGTTGGCGGGGTCGCCGTCGACGTAGTTCATGATCCACTTGTTCAGCCACTTCTCCATGTCGGCGCGTTCCTTGAACGAGCCCACCTTGTCGCGCACGATGCACTTCAGGTAATGGGCGAAGCGGTTGCAGGCGAACAGATACGGCAGCCGCGCGGCCAGGTTGGCATTGGCGGTGGCGTCCGGATCGTCGTACTCGGCGGGCTTCTGCAGCGACTGCGCACCGATGAAGGCGGCGAAGTCGGAGTTCTTGCGGTGCACCAGCGGCATGAAGCCGTTCTTGGCCAGCTCGGCCTCGCGGCGGTCGCTGATGGCGATCTCGGTGGGGCACTTCATGGCCACGCCGCCCTCGTCGGTCGGGAAGGTGTGGGCCGGCAGGCCCTCGACCGCGCCGCCCGCCTCGACGCCGCGGATGCGGGTGCACCAGCCGTAGGTCTTGAACGAGCGGTTGATGTTGGTCGCCATCGCGTAGGCCGAGTTGGCCCAGGTGTACCTGGCGTGCTCGCCACCACCGGTCTCTTCCTCGAAGTTGAACTCCTCGACCGGATTGGTCTTCGCGCCGTAGGGCAGGCGCGCCAGGAAGCGCGGCATGGCCAGGCCGATGTAGCGCGCGTCGTCGGACTCGCGCAGCGACTTCCAGGCGGCGTACTCGGGCGTGCTGAAGATCTTGGTCAGGTCGCGCGGGTTGGCGAGCTCCTGCCACGAGCCCATCTGCATCAGCGAGGGGTTCGCCGCGGCGATGAAGGGCGAGTGGGCGGCGGCCGAGACCTTGGCGATCTCGCCCAGCAGTTCGACGTCGGGCGGGCTGTGGTCGAAGTAGTAGTCGCCGACGATGCAGCCGAAGGGCTCGCCGCCGAACTGGCCGAATTCCTCTTCATAGACGCGCTTGAAGATCGGGCTCTGGTCCCAGGCCGTGCCCTTGTAGCGCTTGAGCGTCTTGCCCAGGTCGTTCTTCGAGATGCTCATCACGCGGATCTTGAGCTGCTCGTCGGTCTCGGTGTTGTTGACCAGGTAGTGCAGACCGCGCCAGGCCGATTCCAGCTGCTGGAACTCGGCGTGGTGCAGGATCGCGTTGACCTGCTCCGACAGCTTCTTGTCGATCTCCGCGATCATCGACTCGATCGAGACGATGACGTCGCTGCCGATCAGCTTGGTCTGCGACAGCGCCTGCTGCGCCAGCGTCAGCACCGCCTGCTCGACGGCGGACTTGGCCTCGTCGGTCTTGGGCTTGAATTCCTTGTTCAGCAGCGAGGCGAACTCGCCGCCTTCATATTCGATGCCCTGCAGCGAGGGCGAGGCTTGCGAGAGGATCTCTTCGGCCATGGTGCGTGCTCCGTGGGGTCCGGCTAGGGGTCTGAGGGCGCGCGGCGCTTATTGCGCGGCGGCGTCGTCGGCGGGTTTCTGGGCCGAGGCCAGGGACTTCAGCAGCGCCTCGTCCTTGACCACCTTGGCGATCAGCTGCTCGGCGCCGGCCTTGCCATCCATGTAGGTGATCAGGTTGGCCAGTTGCTGGCGCGCCTCGAGCAGCTGCTTGAGGCCGTCCACCTTGCGCGCGACCGCGGCCGGCGAGAAGTCGTCCATCGACTCGAAGGTCAGGTCGACCATCAGGTTGCCTTCGCCGGTCAGCGTGTTGGGCACGGCGAAGGAGACGCGCGGCTTCATCGCCTTCATGCGGGCATCGAAGTTGTCGACGTCGAAGTCCAGGAACTTGCGGTCCGACACCGGCGGCAGCGGCTCGGTGGGCTTGCCCGACAGGTCCGACAGCACGCCCATCACGAAGGGCAGCTGGACCTTCTTCTCGGCGCCGTAGAGCTCGACGTCGTACTCGATCTGCACGCGCGGGGCGCGATTCCTGGCGATGAACTTCTGGCTGCTGGTGGCCATGGGGTGCTCCTTGAAGCGTGGATCGGGTGAAGGGTGGAAACCGTGGAGGGAAGGAAGGCGATGCGGATCACTCGCTCGGCGTGCCGGCGAGCTTCTCGATCTCATGCACGCCGTCCGGATTCAGGTCGCGCATGATTTCCAGGAAGGACTTGCTCATCAGCCGCTGCGCGCGGCGGATCAGCAGCGGTGCGGGATTGCTGGGCTCGTGACGCTCGATCCATTCGCACACGCGCTGCAGCGCGCGGACCGCGTCGTCGCGGCTGGCGATGGTGCCGGGCGCGGCGACCGCGCCGGCCACCACGGCGCCGACCGCTAGGCCGGCCGGCGCGCTGGCGCCGTCCACGGGCGCCGCGACCGCCTCGCCGCCCTGCCCCTGCAGCTGTCCGGCGGCGGCGGCCAGCGGCTTGAACAGGCGCAGCAGCGGTGCGAAATCGGGGCCTTGGCCGGCGCCGAGCTGGGTTTCGATCGCCGCGACGATGCCTTGCGCGATCGGGAGCGATTCATGCAGCCGGGCGGCCAGCGCCGGATCGTTCGCGGCCTGCGCCGCCAGTCCGGCCATCAGGCCTTCGGGCGAGGGCACGGATTCATCGGCGATCGGATCGGCATTGCCGAGCGCCAGTTCCACGTCCCGCACCCGGGGGCCGCCGCGCTGGCCGGTCAGGCTGGCGGCGCGGAAATCGGCGATCGCCGCGGTGCCGCTGACCAGCGGCTGCAGCGCGTTCAGGCGCATCGTGGGGTCGTCGTTGTCCGAGGCGTCCAGCTGCGGATGGACGTGCGCCCAATGGCGCTCCAGCAGGCCGCGGATCAGCGACAGGCCGTCGAGCGCCGCGCCGAAGCCGTGCAGCCGGGCGCCGGCGCGGGCCAGCCACACGGCCACGCGCAGGTCGCGGGTGCGCCGGGCCAGGGCCAGGGCCTGTTCGTGCACGGCGGGCCAATCCGGCTCCTCGGCCGGGATGACGGTGTCGCCGTACTGCTGCTCCGGCTTGCCGGCGCCCGCCGCTTCCAGGGCGAGGAAGGCAGGGTCGTACTCCAGGTCGGCGCCACACGGGGCGTCGTCCTGCAGCGGGGCAAGCAGCGCGTCGAGATCGAAATCAGCCATCGCGTCGGAGGCAGCGGAACAGTTGCATGCCATGGACTCTATTGACAGCTGTAACCGCGCACAGTGGTCGAAAGTCACTTTGCCCCCCAGGGAGAGGCTCAGCCTAGGGATTGCACCGCCGCCCGCCCGCGGCGCGGCCGCCACGGAACGGGCAGCCGGCGACCCTTGCCTCTTTGGAGGTAGCGCTGTTAATGCAAACGCAAGGAAACCTTAACGAAGTGTGTCGGTGCGGGACAAGAACGCGGACGCCCCGCCATACTCCGCCCCCGCAAGACCTGTCCCTTCTGTCAGGGACAGGTCGATCCGGCGGCTCCGCCGGTCCGCGGGCGCACGAGGCCCGCGCGACGCGTTCTCCTCGGGAGGGAGAGCGGCGGGCCGCCTCCATCCAAGAAGAGGCCCGCCCCATGAAGCCAACCCCGATGCCTGCCGCCGCGAACGCGGTCGATCCCCTGAACGCGCTCGTCGCCCCGCCGCCGCCCGACGCCCAGCGCCGTCGCCTGCTCACGATGGCCGGCGCCGGCGTCCTCGGCGCCACGCTGACCGCGTGCGGCGGCGGCGGTGGTGGTGGTGGCGAACCGGCCGCACCTGCCGCGCCCACCCCACCCGCCGCGCCCACCCCGCCTCCGGCGCCGACCCCGCCCGCGCCACCGCCGGCGACCTCGACGGTCAAGCGCGGCCTGGCGTACGACCTGAAGGACGCCGCCGATTTCAGCGCGCTGTCCGGCGGCACCGTGGGCTGGTGGGTGAACTGGGCGCTCAAGCCCAATGCGGCGGTGCTCGCCCAGCCCGCCATCGCCGGCGCGATGGAACACGTGCCGATGCTGTGGAACTTCGACTTCGACACGGCCGAGGTGGTCGCCTACCTGAAGTCGCGTCCGGCCGTGAAGTCCCTGCTGGTGCTCAACGAGCCCAACCTGACCGACCAGGCCAACAAGACACCGGCGGAAGCCGCCGCCCAGTGGCCGCGGTACGAGGAAGTCGCGCGCCAGACCGGCGTCAAGCTCGTCGGTCCGGCGATCACCTGGGGCACGATGGCCGGCTACGCCGACCCGGCGGTCTGGATGGATGCCTTCATCGCCGCCTACCGCAATGCCAATGGCGGGCGCGATCCGCAGATCGACGCGCTCGCCTTCCACTGGTACGACTACGGGCTGGCCGACCAGCTCAAGCGGCTGGAGAAGTACGGCAAGCCGTTCTGGATCACCGAGATGGCCAACTGGCATGTCGGCGACGGAAGCGCGCAGATCGATTCCGCGGCCAAGCAGAAGGCGCAGATGGCGGACATGGTCAAGACCTGCGAGACCCGCGCCGACGTGCTCCGTTATGCGTGGTTCACCGGCCGCTGGTCGCCGGATCCGCATTTCACCAGCCTGTTCGGCGCCGCCGGCACGCTGACGGAGGTGGGTCAGCAGTACAAGGCGCTGCCGACGTCCTGACGCGCGATCGAGGCCGCCCGGCGGACGGCGGCGCGGGAACCGGGATTGCTGTCTCCCGGACATCACCACTTCATGGAGTGATCCCCATGACCGTCATCGCCTCCTCCCGCCCGCGCGCCCTGCCCGCGATCGCAGCGATCGCCCTCGCCCTGGGCGGCGCCCTGGCCGCCGGCACCGTCGCCGCCCAGACCGCCACGACGGCGGCCGCACCGGCCTCCGCGGCGCGTTCGCACGCGGACAGCAGCTTCATGAAGAACGCCGCCGAGTCCAACTTCGCCGAGATCGCGGCCGCCGACCTCGCTCTCAAGAAGGGCACCAGCGCCGACGTCAAGGCCTTCGCCCAGAAGATGATGGACGACCACAAGAAGGCGGATTCAGAACTGCAGACGCTGGCCGCGTCCAAGGGCGTGAAGCTCCCGACCGATGCCACGATGGTCCAGAAGGGCAAGGCCAAGATCCTGGAGCAGCGCGACGGGACCAGCTTCGACCACCATTACGCCGAAAACCAGGTCGGCGCCCACAAGGACGCCGTCAAGCTGTTCGAGAAGGCCTCCAAGGATGCCAAGGACGCCGACGTGAAGGCCTGGGCCGCCAAGATGCTGCCGGCCTTGCAGCATCATTTGCAGGAGGCGCAGGCCCTGGAGCAGGCCACCAAGGCGGCCGACAAGAAGAAGTAAGCGCGCTTCAGCGCAGCGCGGCCAGCAGCGCCGCCTGCGCGATCCACGGGCGCCGAGCGGCGCCCGTGCCGCGTCCGGACGCGGGCGCCAGCACCGCCCGCGCATCCAGCACCGGCACCGCCGCGGCCATCGCCAGGCCGCGCATGACGGCAGCGGGCACGCCCTCGCACGCCACCGCCGCGTAGAGATGCCCCAGCAGCCGGGCGATCTCGTCGAGCGCGGCGCCCTCCTCCAGCGCCCGCGCCGGGTCCAGCATCGTGACCTGCGCGCCCAGCGCCTGCGCGGCCTCGCGCAGGCAGCGGACCGTCTCGGACCGTTCGTCGCCGCAGAACAGCCCCAGTCGCATGCCGACCAGCGGCCGATGCGGCGCGCCGCGCTGCGTGGCCTGCGCGAGCTCATCCGCGGACCGGTCCAGCGCGGTCGCGGACAAGGGCAGGACGGAGGTCGGCATCGCAGACAGCGGCGGGGCGTGATGCGGCATGGTCGACAGGCGCGGAACGCAGGCTTGGGAAGGAGGACGCGTGAGGGGCGCGAGGGGCTGGAGGGGGCCCGGCCGACACGCGTCGGCGGCGAGGTTGGGGAGCGTAGTCAGCCCGCGCCGGGAAGCGTTGATGGATGTCAAACGACGGTGGTTGGCGCGCCTCGATGCGCAGGAACACTGCGACGTCTTGAGGGTCCGTTACTGAACCGTCACCGAGGGTTCACCAACTGTTGCCGAGCGATGTCAAGGATTGGCGCAGCCGTTGCGCGCGCTTCCTAGCATCCCTTCAACGCCACCAACCACGAGACCATCATGCACAGCGCCATCGCCACCCCCTCGAGCGACCTCTCCCGCGACCGTCTGCGCGATGCCCCGGCAGGTCGCCCGCGCATCCCCCTCGTCCCCGCCGCTTCCCGCCTCGCCGCCCTCGCGCTGCCCCCGGCCGCGACCGCCGTCTCCGAACTCCGTCCGCTGACGCGCCCCTTCGCGGTGGCCACCAGCGACACCCGCCCCTCCCCGCGCGATCCCCACCAGCGCATGCTCGAGGCGATGCGCATCATCCGCGACCTCGTCCAGCCCAGCGCCAAGGTCGTGCGCGCCGGCGACATGATCTTCCGCGCCGCGCAGCCCTTCAACACCGTGTACCTGATCAACGCCGGCGCCTTCAAGCTGGTGAGCCGCAGCCTGGATGGCCGCGAGCAGATCGTCAGCCTGAAGTTCCGGGGCGACTGGCTGGGCTTCAGCGGCATCGCGCAGGGCCGCCATCCGTGCGACGCCGTCGCGATGGACACCGGCAACATCTCCATCATTCCCTACGACACCCTCACCGAAGCCTGCGCGCGCCATCCGGAGATGATGGCCATCGTCCACGAGGGCATGAGCACCGAGATCACCCACGAGCGGCAGTCGCTGATGTCGGTCTGCACGCTGGCCTCGCTGGCGCGGGTGGCGGAATTCCTCTGCGCCTGGGCGCGCAGCATGCACCAGCGCGGCCTGCGCGCCGACGAACTGACGCTGCGCATGACCCGCGCCGACCTCGGCAACTACCTGGGCATGACGCTGGAGACCGTCAGCCGCTGCCTGTCCCGGCTCAGCCGCGAAGGCCTCATCCGCTTCGGCGAACGCGGCCGCCGGCAGATTTCGATCCCCAACCTGGAACGGCTGGAGCAGTTCGTCATCGGCGGCCTGCCGGACGCCGGCCCGGCCGCTGTCCAGTGACGGCAGCGGACACGCCGCCTCCTCAGCGGCTGAGCACCTTCGCGATCGCCCGCGCCAGCGCGGTGCGGTCATAGGGCTTGGGCAGCAGCTCCCAGCCCAGGGCGGCCTCCGGGCCCGACCCCAGCAACTCGGCGGAGAAGCCGGACACCAGCAGCACCGCGATGTCGGGCCACGCCTGCTGGACGGCCCCCGCCAGCTCCGTACCCCGCATGCCGGCGCCCAGCGCGATGTCGCTGACCAGCAGTTGCGGCCGCTCGCCGTCCCCGCCCCCGCCCCCACCACCGTCAACGCGGTCCGCGACCTCGCGCAGGTGCCGCAAGGCCTCCTCCCCGCTCGCGCAGGCCACGACCCGGCACCGCAGGTCGGTCAGGAAGCGCCGCGCCACCGCGCGCACTTCCGCGTCGTCCTCCACCAGCAGCACCCGCAGGCCCGCCGGCACCGTCTCCACGACGGCATCGCCGTCCAGCGCGCCCTCCGGCGCGTCCGGCGGTCGGGGCAGGATCAGCGTGAGCGTCGTGCCGCGGCCCGGCGTGCTGTCGATGGCCAGCGCCCCGCGGGACTGCCGCGCGAAGCCGTAGACCGTGCTCAGGCCGAGTCCCGTGCCGCGACCGGCCTGCTTGGTGGTGAAGAAGGGCTCGAAGGCCCGCTCCTTGACGTCCTCCGGCATGCCGACGCCGTTGTCGGTCACCGCGATGCGGACGTAGCGCGCCGGGCCGTCCGGATCGGGCGGCGCCCCGTCTTCCTCCAGCTCCCGCCGCAGCTCCGGCGGCACGGCGCCCAGCGGCGCGGCCTCGAAGACCAGCTCGCCGCCCTCGGGCATCGCATCGCGCGCGTTGATCGCGATGTTGAGCAGCGCCGACTCCAGCTGCGCCGGATCGGCCTGGACATCGGGGCAGTCGGGCGCCACCTCGATGCGGATACGGATGCGCTGGTCCAGCGTGCGCCGCAGCATGTCCGCCAGCGACCGCATCATCGCCGCGACGTCGACGCTGGCCGGCTGAAGCATCTGCCGGCGGGAGAACGCCAGCAGCTTGCCGGTCAGCTCCGCGCCGCGTCGCGAGGCCCGCGTCGCGGCCGCCACCAGCTGCGGCGCGAAGCCGTCGTCGGTCACCGCCGGCAGGTCGGCCAGCACCTGCAGGTTGCCCTGGATCACGGTCAGCAGGTTGTTGAAGTCGTGCGCAATGCCGCCGGTCAGTTGCCCGACCGCCTCCAGCCGCTGCGAGTGATGCAGCGCCTCCTCGGTCTGCGCGCGCTGCAGGCAGGTGCCCAGCAGGTTGGCGACGGACTCGAGGAAACGCAGCTCCGCGTCGCCAAAGCGCTTGGCCTGGCGCGAACGCACCGCCAGCGCGCCGACCGGCCGGCCGCGGTCCGAGAGCGGCACCGACAGCGCCGACACCAGGCCCTCGCGGCGATAGGCGGCCGGCACGGCGAAGCGCGTCTCGCGCCCGTAGTCCTCGACGACCACCGGCCGTCCCTCGGCCAGCACGAAGCCGGGCGGCGTGTCGGGCCGGTTCGGCACTACGGCGCCCAGGCCCTCCTCGGCCAGCAGGCCGATGCCGCCGGCCACGCGCAGCGTCGAGCGGCCGGGATCGAGCAGGAACACGATCGCCAGCTCGACCTCCAGCGCCTGGGCGGCGATCACCGGCGCCTGCTGCAGCACCTCCTGCGGATCCAGCGCGTCGACGGCGATCCGGCCGAGCTGGGCCAGATGCTCGCTGTAGCGGGCCCGCTGCAGCGCCTGGCGCACGCGCGGGTACTCGGCGACGCTGCGGATCGACGCCATCGTGTAGGGCAGCCCGAGCGGCTGCAGCGGACTGAGCGCGATCTCCACCATCACCTCGGAGCCGTCGCGCCGCCGCGCGACCAGCTCGGTGGCCGTGCCGCCCATCGGTCGCGCGCGGGGCGCGCTGCCGTAGGCTTGGCGATAGGCCGCGTGGCGCGGGCGGATGGCATCGGGCACCAGCATCTCGACCGGGGCGCCGACGAGTTCCTCGTTCGCGTAGCCCAGCAATTGCGACACCGTCGGATTGGCGAGGCAGATCCGCCCGCTGCCGTCGACCAGCATCAGCCCGTCCGGCGACGCGGCGAACAGCGCGCGGAAGACGGCGTGTTCCTCGACGCCAGGCGGCCAGGTTTCCATCGCCACCTCAGCCCGAGAGCGTCGAGGTCACCCTCGGCGCGAAGAGATAACCGGCGCCGCGCACCGACTTGATCCACTGGCCTTCGCCCGACTCGGCGCCGAGCTTGCGGCGCAGCCGCCCCACCTGCACGTCGATCGTGCGGTCGAAGGGGCCGGACTCCCGGCCGCGCGTCTGCTCCAGCAGGAAGTCCCGCGACAGCACCCGCCCCGGATGCAGCAGGAAGGTGTGCAGCAGGTCGAATTCGCCGGTGGTCAGCGCCACCTCGGCGCCGTCGGGTCCGGTGACCAGGCGCGCCGCGAGGTCGACGGTCCAGCCCTCGAAATGCAGGCGCTCCCGGCCGGCGGACAGGTCGTGGACGATCTCCCCGCCCGGCCAGCGCGCGCCTCCCGGGGCCGGCACGCTTGTCGCGCCGGAGGCCGGCGAGGCGGCACCCGATGTCGCCGACGCCCCCGCACCGGCGGCCGCATCGGGCCCCGGCGCCAGTCGTCTCAGCACGGCCTTCACCCGCGCGACCAGCTCGCGCAGGTCGAAGGGCTTGGTCACGTAATCGTCGGCGCCGACTTCGAGCCCGACGACCTTGTCCACCGCGTCGCCGCGCCCGGTCACGATCACCAGGCCGCAGCGCCAGTGCTCCCGCAGCTGCCGCGCGATGACGAACCCATCCTCGCCCGGCAGGCCCAGGTCGAGCAGCACCAGGTCGGGTGGATCGTCGGCCATCAGCGCCATCAGCGCGCGCCCGGTGTGCAGCTGCGTCGTGCGGAAACCGTGGGTGGCGAGGTAACCGGCCAGCAGCTGGGTGATGTCCACCTCGTCGTCGAGGATCGCCACGTGCGCGGGCGCCGGCGCGGGGGCGCTCGGCGAGGAGGACGGGGAGGTTCCGGGCGTGCTCATTGGGCAGGCATTCTAGGAGGGCGTCCCGCCCGCGGGCCGCCTGTCCGAGTGCGCCGCCCGGGCACGCCCCGAGACGCGCGTCGGCGCGGATCAGGCGCGGATCAGGCGCTCGAGCGTGCGCGTCAGCCGGTCCAGGTCGATCGGCTTGACCATGTGCTCGTCGAAGCCGCTGCTCAGGGCCTTGTCGCGGTCGGACGCCTGGCCGTAGCCGGTCAGCGCGATCAGCCGCGGCGCGCCCGCGCCCAGCTCGTCGTGGATCAGCATCGCGAGCTGGTAGCCGTCGATGACCGGCATGCCGATGTCGAGCACCGCCGCATCGAAGCGCGAGCCGCGCAGCCGGTCCAGCGCCTCCTGCGGCAGCGTGGTGGTGACCACGTCGTAGCCGGCATAGCGCAGCGCCAGCCCCAGCGTCTCGGCGGCGTCGCGGTTGTCGTCCACGACCAGCACCCGCCCCTGCACCGGCGGCAGCGTGTCCAGCGCCTCGGCCGCGGGGCCGGGTTCGGGCGGCGCCGCATGGATCTCGGCCGGAAGCGTGACCCGGAAGGTCGCGCCCTGCCCCGGCCCCTCGCTGTGCACCGCCACCTGGCCGTGATGCATCTCGACGAGCTGCTTCACGATCGCCAGCCCGATGCCGAGCCCGCCCTTGGAGCGGTCCAGCGTCGTCGAGCCCTGCTCGAACAGTTCGAACACGCGCGGCAGCATCTCGGCGTCGATGCCGGCGCCGTTGTCCTGCACCTCGATCACCAGCGCCTGCCCTTCGGCCCGCGCGGCGACGCGGATCTCGCCGTTCGTCGGCGTGTACTTGGCGGCGTTGCTGAGCAGATTGACCACCACCTGCCGCAGCCGCGCGCGATCACCGACCAGCCGCAGCTCCGGCCCGACCTCGCAGGCGACCCGCAACTGGTGGTTGCGTTCCTCGAGCAGCGGGCTGACGCCCTCGATCGCGTCGCTGAGCAGGAAGGGCACGTCCACCGGCTCGCGCGACAGCTCGATCTTGCCGCGCGTGATGCGGGTGATGTCGAGCAGGTCGTCCACCAGCTTGGACAGGTGGCCGACCTGGCGCTCGATGATCTCGTGCTCGCGCGAGAGCTGGCCCGTCTGCAGCCGGATCAGGTGCAGCGCCGTGGAGATCGGCGCCAGCGGATTGCGCAGTTCGTGGCCGAGCATCGCCAGGAACTCGTCCTTGGCGCTGGCGGCGCGCTCGCGTTCGTGATCCAGCCGGGCAGCGTGCAGGCCGGTGGAGGCCAGCGTCGCCGCCGCGCGCATGAAGGCGCTCTGGTGGGCGGAGGGGAAGTCCGGTCGCGACGATCCGAACCACAGGCTGCCCGCCCGGCCCGCCGGCCCGAGGTAGAGCCGCACGACGCGCAGCGTGCCCAGCGGCGATTCGAGCGCGGTGGCGGTGTCGGCGGCGTCGGGCATCTGCCGGCAGGCGGCGATGAAGTCGGTCCAGGCATCGTGCGCGACGCGCACCCCGCCCAGTTGCAGCAGCGTCGTCGGCGCGGCGTCGGGCACCAGCGGCGCGTGCACCAGGCAGACGGCGGTGCCGACGATGCGGTTGACCGCCTCGGTCGTCAGCTGCAGCACGGTGGCGGCGTCTCGGCCCACCCACAGCGCGGGCAGCGCCAGCAAACCCATCAGGTCTCGCAGCGCCCGGTCGGCGGCGGACGGTTCTCTTTCTCGGGACATCGTCGTCATTCGGCACGCCGGCCTGATGCCGGCACTGGAAGCGCCGCCGGTGCCGACCGTCCGCGGCGCCGGCCGGTGGCGCGACGCGCGAACAGCTCGCGCAGCATTTCGGCCGGCGGCGTGAAAAAGGGATTCTCGCGCAGCACGCCGCCGATCATCGTGAGCGGATGCGTCCGCAGCAAATCCATCATGGTGGCCCCGTCCAGCGGCGCGAGGTCATAGACGCAGATCGCCAGCTGCTGGTTGGTGTCCAGCACGCGGTTGAGCCGCGCCTCGTATTCCAGCAGGTCCAGCCGGTCGATGCCGGGGCGGACCGCCCAGCCCATCTGCGCCATGACCCGCAGCCCGTCGAAGGCGCCGGACGCCGCGCCGCGCTCCGCCGTGGCGCGGTCCATCGCCTCGAGCAGGCCTTCGACGTCGAAGGCGCCCGCCTCGTCCGGCCACGGTCGCAGGACCAACTGCCCGCGATGCTCGCAGCCCGGCACGTCGATGCCGGCGGCGGCCAGCCGCACGCGATGCTCGTCCAGCCCGTCCGGTTCGACCAGATGCAGGTTGCACTCGTTGCGCGCCTGCGCCTCGCGGTAGAACGGCGCCAGCACCTGGCCGGCCTCGTCGCGGCTGTCAAAGAACGCGCAGATGTGGAAATGGGTGGTGATCACTGCTCTCTCATTCCATCCGGGGGCGCTCGCGCCGCGGATGTCCTCCGACCCGAGGTGTGGCGGCCAGGTAGCTGGCTCTTGTGAGTTAGGCTGGTGATGTTAGCCTTGATGAGTATGTGCGACCCGCAACCGCGCAAGGAGTGTCCCCATGGAGCCTGTCGTCCACCCGTTCTCGGCGCTGTTCGAGCAACTGGGACTGCCCGCCGCCGAATCCGACATCCGCGCCTTCATCACCCGCCACCGTCCGCTGCCCGGTGACGTGAAAGTCCAGGACGCGCCGTTCTGGACGCCGGCCCAGGCCAAGGCGCTGCGCGACATGCTGCTGGAGGACGCCGACTGGGCGCCGGTGGTCGACCAGCTGAACCTGGCGCTCCACTGACTTGACGCCCGACACGCTGCCGGGGCCGCCAGCCCTGGACGACCGGCTCGCGCGATGGGTCGGCCTCGGCGCCGCGTGCGCGGTCCTCCTGCTGATCGTGCTGTTCGCCGGCTGGGCGGCCAGCCTGCCCGGCGGCTTGCTGGCCGCGGTGCCCGCAGTCAGCCGTTTCGAACTCCGCGAGGTCGTGCCCGGCGCCCCGGACGGCCGCGGCCCGGGCGGCCGGCTCGTCGAGGCCCGGGAGCGGCTCGCGCTGCCCGCGTTCATCCGCACCGACGGCGACCAGTCCCTGCACCGCGCCGTCTTCGAGATCGATCTCGACCCGTTCATCGGCCCGGAGGATGGCTTCGACCCCGCGCGCGACGGCGACGCGGCCACGGCGCACCGTCCGCCCGCCAAGAGCCTGGTGCTCTCGCAGGCGATCAACGGCGCGGACATCTACCTCAACGGCGTCTGGATCAACGGGCTGGCGCAATCCAGCGCGCGGGCCCGCTTCATGTGGTTCCGCCCGCTGGTGGTGGAACTGCCGCGCAAGCTGCTGCGCCGGGACGGCCCCAACCGGATCACCCTCGAAGTGAACAGCTGGGAGCCCTACTTCACGATCGCGCCCGTGCTGATCGGGCCGGCGGATCACGCCGCCTACGTCGCCGAGTCGATCCATTTCCTGTGCCGCACGCTGGCGAACGCGTCGCGGGGCTTCTGCCTGCTGGCCGGCCTGTTCATGGTGGGCGTGTGGCTGGCGAATCGAAGCGATCCCGCCTTCGGGCTGCTGGGCGCGGCGTCGCTGATCTGGGCGGCCGTCTACACGCTGTCGCTGTGGATCTACATGCCGGCCGGGTGGCGCCCCGCCTGGCTCTGGGCCTTCTACCTGTGCGCGGGCGCGCTCAACGTGCTGCTGATCCAGTTCATCCTGCGCTACATCGACCAGCCGCTGAGCCGCCGCGCGCTGACGACGCTGGTGGCCATCTCGGCCGGGGCGGCGACGGTCTGGCCCTTCCTGGGACAGGTGGTCGAGTGGGACCTGGACATGTTCTGGATCTGGGTGCTGGTGCCCTTCCAGGCCTGGGCGATCCTGCGGCTGGCGCGCCNACCCGCAGCAGCGACGCGGTGCTGCTGCTGGTCGTGGTGCTGGCGGCCGGCGCGCTCATCCTGCACGACTACAACGTGCTGATGCAGCTGGTGCGGCGCGCACCCCGCGAGGACGACGGGACGCTCATGCGCCTGCTCACCGCGCCGATCTACCTGACCCACCTCGCCCTGCCGCCGCTGCTGATCGTGATGGCCCGGGTGCATCTGGCGAAGTTCCGCGTCAGCGTCGAGCATGTGCGCGAGGCCAACCGCATCCTGGCCGAAGCGCTGCGCCGGCGCGAGATGGAACTGGCCGTCAGCCACGCCCGGCAGCGCGACCTCGAGCGCGGCGAGGCGGCGCAGGAGGAACGCGAGCGGATCTACAGCGAGCTGCACGACGGCATCGGGTCGAAGCTGGTGCGGACGATCTTCAGCGTCCGGGATGGCCGCCTCGACCGTGATCAGGTCGAGCGCGGCCTGCTGGACGTGCTGCAGGGCGTGCGCGAAGTCATCAGCGAGACCGACACCACCGAGCACCGGCCGATCCAGGACATCCTGTTCGACTACGGCGTGGACCTGGACGCGCTGCTGAGCGCGCCCGATTTCCAGGTCAGCTACGACATCGAGAACGACCGCGAATGCGTGCTGCTCGGCGGGCTGTCCAAGGAGGTGATGCGGATCGTCGAGGAGAGCGTGGCCAACACGCTGAAATATGCCCGCGCCTCGCGCCTGAACCTCTCGCTGCGGCTGGACGGCGACCTCCTCGTCGTGGTGGTCGAGGACGATGGCCAATCCGCCACCGGCCCCGCACCCGCGGTGCGGCCGGCGTTCGGCACCTCCACCGGGCAGGGGCTCATCAACATGCGCGAGCGGGCGCGCCGCGTGGGCGGCGAGTACCGCTTCGAGCGCGGCCCGGACGGGGCGCGTTCGACCCTGACCTTGCCGCTGGTGGCGGCCGTCGCGGCACCGCGCCACGAGGTGGTCGGTCCTCGCTGACGAGCGCAGCCTGCCGTGGCTGCTTCGCTTTTGCGAAACGTCAAATCAAAATCAATATTCGACGGCAAACCGGAGTCATAGCCCTTGACGCGAATATCTCCAGTTGATCCAGACCCACGAAATTCGCCTCCACGGAATATGTCAACAAAAACTCGATCGCGGCGATATAAACGCCAGCCGAGTGGGAAATTCACCATCGGCCAGATGAATAGCGGCGTCGCGCCAGGCAAGTACTGAACGCGGGCTGCGCCGCTCAATGGCCCGGCTGCAGCCGGTGCCGCTCGCCCGCATGCACGTCGCAGGCCTCGGCGCAGGCGCGGCAGGCTTGCGCGCAACGCTTGCAATGGGCATGGGAATGCCGCTCGCACTCCTCGGCGCAGGCCCGGCACAGGTGGGCGCACAACGCGCAGAAGTCACCGTGATGCTCGGACTCCCGGGAGAGCGCGCCCAGGGTGGCTTCGCAGACGGCGGCGCAATCCAGGTCCAGCAGGGCGCAGGCTTCCAGGGTGCGGTCGCCGGAACGGATACAGGCGTTCGCGCATTGGCGGGTCGCGAGCAGCGCCTCGGCGCAGGCCCGCATGCAGGGCTCCAGGTCTTCGGAAGGGGTGGTCATGACGACTCCTCGGGGAAGGGGTGAAGACGGGATGTCGGCAACCGACATTCCCCGCCGCCCTTCGTCGACTGGCACTACTCAAATTTGCTGGTCGCAATTCAGCACCTAGGGGAGGCAGATCGCAGAATGACAAAAGGCTAGCAAATGAATGCTATTGTTGGCCGGCGAGACGAGAAAGGAAACTGAGCACCGAAGCAAAACCACTCCACGGAGTTTCCGGTGCTGACTCAAAACCCCTGCCCAGCGACGACCTGGATCCATATTCCCGGTTCGAAAACCTGGCGATATATCGCGATCGCCGCGACCCTCTCCGCCACCGCCGCCCCCGCCATCGCCGACGACTCCGCCGCGGCGATCCCCGCGCCTGAAGCCGCGGCCTCGGCCCCCAGCCAGCCTGCCGTGACGCCTCCCGCGTCCCACTGGGGCGCCGCGATGGACGACTTCCTGCTGACCGCCCTGGCCGAGGATCCTTCGATCGAGCGCGCGCGGGCCTCGATCACCGCGGCCGAGGACGGCATCACCGCCGCGAAATGGCAGTTCGGCCCGTCGCCCAGCATCAGCCGGGAACTCGCGGGCGGCACCCATCGCTATGTGAACGTGGTGCGGGTGCAGCAGCCGCTGTTCAGCGGCGGCCTGCTGACCGCCAACCTCAGCGCCGCCCGGACCGCCCTGCACGGCAGCCAGCAGGAATTGCTCGCCGCGCAGCTGCAGCTCAAGCTCCGGATCGTCCAGACCTGGGCGGACTGGGCAAAGGCGCGCGGACGCGTCCAGGCGCTCGAGACACTCCAGGACAGCCACCGCCAACTCCTGGACATGATCCGGCGCCGCCACCAGGCCGGCGTCGCGACGAACGCCGATGCGGCGCTCGCGGCTTCCCGGGAGAGCGCCGTCCAGGCCGAACTGGCCCAGGCGCGGCTCGAGGAAGGCCTGCAGCGCGACCGCCTCGCCCGCCTGGCGCGCCGCCCGGTGGAGCCGTCGCTGGGCGCGGCGCTCGACGGCGCCCAGCCCGCCCCGCCCGAGCTGCACGAGGTGCTGGACCACATCCAGCTCTCGCCCGAGATCGCGCTGGCTCGCGCCAACGTCGACCTGGCGCGCGACGAACTGGCCAAGGCCAAGGCGGCGCTGCTGCCCACCATCAGCCTGCGCCTGGAGCACCAGAGCGGCGCCTACCGGGACCAGCGCGTCGGCCTGGTGTTCCAGGCCGGCCTGCAGGGCGGGCTGTCGGGACTCGCCGGCGTCAACGCCGCGCGGGCCCGCATCGCCGCCGCGGAGGCCGCGGTCGACGCGACCGAACAGGATCTCCTGGGCAACTACCAGCTGGAATACACGCGCTTCGCCGCCGCCGGCGCGTCGCTGCGCAACGCCGAGCTCACCGCCGCCACAGGCGAAGAAGTGCTGGCGTCCTACCGCCGGCAATTCGACGCCGGCAAACGCGCCTGGCTGGACCTGCTGAACATGGTCCGCGAAGCCCACGCCACCCGCCAGACCCAGCGCGACGCCGCGATCGACGAACGCGCCGGCCGTTACCGCCTGGGCCTGCTGCTGGGCGACGCCGCCGCTGGCGACTGACCGCTTGCAGCCTGCTTCCCCCTCGTCGCCCTCATTTCAGGATCCGCCATGACCGCCCTCCTCTCCTCGTCGTCCGACTCGACGACCGCGCCGCCGCTCGCCTCCGACGCGCTTGCCGCCGTCCTCACCCAATGGATGCGCATCACGGGCCGGCCCGTTCCGATCGAACGCGTCCGCCAGCACGCCGCGTCGTCGGCGCTCGCGGGGGACGGCCTGGACGCGGCGCGCGAACTTGCCGGGCGCGTGGACGAGCAGACCCGGTTCGTCGTCCTGCCCGAGCCCCAACGCGCCGCGTTGCCCCTGTTGTGTCATCACGCCGAACACGGCTGGCAAGTGGTGACCGCCCGCACCGCGCACGGCCTGTGGACCTGCGCCGGCGCCGATAGCGTCCATCGCGAGCTCGTCCTCGACGGCATTGCCTGCCTCCACGCCATCGCCGACGCGGACCGTGCGCCGTCGAGCGTCACCAGCGCGCGCCGCATGATGCTCTCGCAGGTCCGCGGGCAATGGCCGATCTTCATGGAGGCCGCCGGACTTTCCCTGGTGCTGGCCACGATCGGCATCGCGATCTCCTTCTTCTCCATGCAGGTCTACGACCGGGTCATTCCGAACCAGGGCGTCCAGACGCTGTGGGTGCTGACCGCCGGCGTCGGCCTGGCCGTGCTGATCGAGTTCCTGCTGAAGCTGGCCCGGGCCTCGCTGCTGGAGCCGCGACTCAAGCGCCTGGACGTCGGCATCTCCAAGGCGCTGATGGCCCGCCTGAACGCGGTGCGCCTGGATCAGCGCCCGGGCTCGGTCGGCACGCTCGCGTCGCAGGTCCAGAGCTTCGAGTCGATCCGCGGGATCCTGTCGACCAGCACGCTGTTCCTGCTCTTCGACATGCCGATGGCCCTGATCTTCGCCCTGGTGATCGCGGCGATCGGCGGCTTCTGGATGGCGCTGCCGGCGCTGGTGCTGTTCGGCGTCACCGTGCTGACCGGCCTGCTGCGCGCCCGGCGCATCGTCCGCCTGACCGCCAGCAACCAGTCCGGCGCGAACGCCAAGACCGGCCTGCTGGTGGAAACCATCGAAGGCACGGAGTCCATCAAGGGCCTGGGCGCCGCCTGGCGCTTCGAGGCGCGCTGGGCCGGCCTGTGCGAAGTGAATGCCACGCAGAGCCTGGCCCTCAAGCATGAAAGCGACACCACCTCCTACATCGCCGCGGCCCTGCAGCAGGCGAGCTACGTCTCGCTGATCTGCGTCGGCGCGGTCCTCGCGATCGAGGGACACCTGACGCAGGGCGCGATCGTCGCCTGCTCGATCCTCTCGGGCCGCGTGCTGTCGCCGCTGGCCTCCATCCCGCCGCTGCTGGTGCAACTGGGCAGCGCGCGGGCTTCGATGAAGGCGCTCGACGCGATCTTCAAGCTGCAGGTCGACAACGAGGCCATCGAGCGCCCCATCGTCCCCGAGGCCCTCCGCGGCGAGCTGCGATTCGACGACGTCGAGTTCGCCTACCCGGGCCAGAAGGACCCGCTGCGCATCGGTCACCTGCACGTCCGGCCGGGCGACAAGGTCGCGATCCTGGGCACCGTCGGCGCCGGCAAGACGACCCTGCTGTCGCTGGCCTGCGGCCTGTCCAAGCCGACGCGCGGCACGGTCTACCTGGACGGCGTGGACCAGCAGCAGATCCACGCCGGCTGGCGCGCGTCGCATCTGGCCTACGGACCGCAGCACGCCTGGCTGTTCGCCGGCACGCTGCGCGAGAACCTGCTGTTCGGGCTGCCCGACGTCAGCGACGACCTGCTGATGGCGGCCTGCCGCAAGACCGGCCTCTGGCCCATGGTGACGCAACACCCGCTGGGCCTGGACCGCAAGCTGTCCGAGGGCGGTCGAGGCCTGTCCGGCGGCCAGCGCCAACTGGTCGCGCTGACCCGGCTGGTCCTGGCCGACCGTCCCGTGTGGCTGCTCGACGAGCCGACCTCCGGGATGGACGACGCGCTGGAACAGTCGACGGTCCGCCTGATGAAGCAGCTCCTCAAACCCGAGGCGACCCTGCTGCTGGTGACGCACCGCCTCTCGATGCTGGCGCTGGTCGATCGCGTGATCGTGCTGACGCCGCAAGGCGTGGCGATGGACGGGCCGCGGGACGAGGTCATCGCCCGCTTGCAGGGCCGCGTCACCGCAACGGCCACCTCCCCCACGGCCGCCGCGCCCGCCGCGCCCGCCATCCGCGCCGTCGCGACGGCGCCATGACCCCCGTCTTCCGGAGATCCTCATGAAACACACGAATGCGCCGCACGACGGCCAGACCCGGGTCCGCTGGACCGTCATCGCCACCGTGGCGGCCCTCGGCGCCGGCCTCTGGTGGGCCTCCCAGGCCGAGATCGAACAGGTGACTCGCGCCGGCGGCAAGGTCATGGCATCCTCCCGCACACAAGTCATCCAGGCGCCCGATGGAGGCGTGGTGGAACGTCTGTTCGTGCATGAGGGAGAGGCCGTGCGCAAGGGCGACCTGCTGGTCCAGCTGGACAACACCAAGGCCAGCGCCGCGTTGGCGGATTCGAGCGAGAAGGCCGCGGCCTTGCAGGCCTCGCTGGCGCGACTGCGCGCCGAGACGCTCGGCACGCCCTACCGCCCCGCCGGCGCCGGGGCCTTCAACGACCTGCAGCGCCGCTTGTATGAACGCCGCCAGACCGCGCTCCAGGAAGAGCTGGCGGTGCTGTCCAAGTCCGCCGACCTTGCCCGGCGGGAAGTCGAACTGAACGAACCGCTGTTCAAGGCCGGCGACATCAGCGCGGCCGAGTTCCTGCGCCTGCAGCGCGCCGCGAACGAGGCGGCCGGCCAGGTCACCACCCGCCGCAACCGCTTCCTGCAGGACGCGCAGGCCGAACTGGCCAAGACCGAGGAGGAGCTCGCCAGCGTGCAGCAGATGCTGAACGATCGCCGCGGCAACCTCGAGCACACGGCGCTGCGCGCCCCGGTGGATGGCGTCGTCAACCTGATCACGCTGACCACGGTGGGCGCGGTGCTGCGCTCCGGCGACGAGATCATGCAGTTGCTGCCCACCGGCGACGACCTGATCATCGAAGCCCGGCTGCGCGCGGCCGACATCGGTTTCGTCCGTCCCGGCATGCCGGCGACGATCAAGCTCGACGCCTTCGACTACAGCATCTACGGCGCCCTCGACGGCGTCGTGACCTACGTCAGCCCCGACGCGCTGACGGAGCGCACGCCGCAAGGCGAGCAGCCGTATTACCGGACCCACATCCGCGTCAGCGGCAAGCGCTTCAAGGGCGCGAAGGCCGAGCGCATCGTGATGCAACCCGGCATGACGGCCACCGTGGAGGTCATCACCGGCCGCCATACGGTGCTGGACTACCTGCTCAAGCCCGTCAAGAAGACGATGTCGGAGTCCCTCGGCGAGCGCTGAGGACCGACCCACTCCGCGATTCCACAACAATCCGAACCATCAGGGGATTCACACATGATCACTGTCACCATCATCGAAGACGACGCGACGGTTCTTCAACGCCTGATCGACGTCGTGTCCGCCAGCAGCGCCTGCCAGATCGTGGGCATCGGCCGCAACCGCGGCGAATCGGTCTCCGCGATCCTGGCCAACCGCGCCGACATCTACCTGGTCGACCTGGGCCTGCCCGACGTGGACGGCATCGACCTGATCAAGCTGATCGCCGAGAAGTGCCCCGACGCGCGCAGCCTGGTGATCAGCACCTTCGGCGACGCCAAGCACGTGATGCGCAGCCTGCGCTCGGGGGCTTCGGGCTACCTGCTGAAGGAAGAGATCCAGCCCAGCCTGATCGACAAGATCATCGCCACCCACAACGGCCACGCGCCGCTGAGCCCGGCGGTGTCGCGCCTGGTGCTGGACAAGCTGGAAAGCCTGGAGACCGGCGTGAAGCCCAAGGTCGACCGCGTCCAGAAACTCAAGGAACTGGGCCTGGGCCAACGCGAATGGAGCGTGCTGAACCTGCTGATCGAAGGCCTGCCCATCGTGGACATCGGCAACCGCCTGTCGATCTCGCGCTTCACTGTGAACCAGCACCTGCGCTCGATCTATCGCAAGCTGAATGTGAATTCCCGCGCCATGGCGACCAGCGTCGCCCGCATGCATGGCCTGATCGACGACTGAGGCGGCTGCGGCCGGTCGCCGCACCCAAACGAAAAAGCCGCCCGAGGGCGGCTTTTTCATGCGGTGTCGCAATGCGGTGTCGAATGCGGCGCAAGGCCGCATCGACGGCCGCGGCGCTCACAGGGGAAGCGTCTCCAGCGGGCCGGCGCGCCGCACGACCGGCTTCGCGGCGGCCGATGGCCCGTTGCATCCACCTTGCCGCAGGCGCATGCGCAGCAGCTGCCGGCACATGTAGAACGACGCCCGGTCGGCGTCCGTCGGCGATCTCACCCGGCCCTGCTCCTTCAGGCGCCGCTGGCCTTGCGCAAGCTCCTCACGCAGGAGGGCGCTGAGCTGATGCTCCCGGCCTTGGATGGCGGCAAGGCCGAACACCGACAACCAGGCGACCAGGACGGGGCGAGGCAGCGAGGCCAGCAGTTCCGCCAGCGATTCGGAGGTGGCCACGCTCTGCGCGGCATGGATCTCCTGCACGCGCAGCAGCCGCGCGACCAGCGACGGATGCAGGCCCGCGACCATGGCAAGCGTCGCGGTGCAGGCGCCCGAGGCGGCCAGCTGCAGAAGCTGGGCCACCACGCGGGCATCGGTCTCCGGCAAGGCCGGCACGGCGACCGTCGCGGGGTGCGCGATGCCATAACCCTGGAAGAAGTCGGCACCGGCACGCAGCGCGCGCTGGTGGGCTTCATCGTTGTCGACCTTCTCCGCGATGACGGCCAGGCCAAGCTGATGGGCATGGCGGATCAGGGCGCGCAGCGCCAACGGGGCGAGGCCCAGCATGTCGATCTTGGCGAACTGGGCCCAGGGGGCCAGCGCCCACCGGGGATCGTCCAGGCTGACGATGTCGTCCAGCGCGAAGCGGTAGCCCCGGCCATGAAGGTCCTCGATGCGCCGCATCAGGGCCGTGTCCACCTCGACCGTCTCCAGCAGCTCGATGACGCCGACGTCGGGCGTCATCGCCTCGGCGATCGGGCCCATCAGCGTGCGACCGTCCATGTTGACCAGCAGGTCCCCCAGCGGATGCTCCGCGGCGGTCGCGCTGGTCAGGAGCGCGCCGTCGATCAGCGCGTTGGACAGCACGGCGGCGGTCGCGTGGGCACCGAGTTCCGGGCCGACCGGGCCATCATCGCCATTCCAGCGGAACAGCAATTCGGTCGCGACGACGCGGCCCGTGCGATCGATGATCGGCTGGCTGGCGTAACGGACGTGGGGAACGTGGGGAACGTGGGAGTTGGAGCGTTCGCGCGACGGGACGGGCGGCGAAGTCGATGACGCATCGCTGACGGGGATGCGGCCGGTGTCGGAGGGGCGGGACATGACTTTCCGCGGAGTGGAAGAACAAGGCTTCATGCTAGGAATCGCCCACTCGACACCAAATAGCAAACACCTGTCATCCCCGACCACCGACTAGCAGTTATAGGTGGGTTGCGCTGACTGGGATCAAGGCATTGCGCGGGCGCCGCGCTTGCCCCTGGCGATCACCGTCGGCCGCGCGCCCGCTGGAACTCCGGCGCGGCGCGCGCGCAACTCATCCGCCGGCCACGGACGGACCACCGCCGCGCGGGCGACATCCGCGCGGATCGGTGGGACCGGCTCCGCGGCCGTTGGGTTTTCTTATCCGGATCACAAGGAGAAACGACATGCAGATGCGACACCCTCGTCTGGCCGTGGCCGCCCTCGCGGCAGCCGTCCTGGCAGGCTGCGCCAACATGGATGAACGCCAGCGCGGCACCGCCGGCGGCGCCGCGATCGGCGCGGTCACCGGCGCGGTGATCAGCTCGGCCACCGGCGGCAAGGCCGGCACCGGCGCGCTGATCGGTGGCGCCGTCGGCGCGGTGGCCGGCAACGTCTGGTCGCGCCACATGGAGGACAAGCGCCGCGCGATGGAGCAGGCCACGCAAGGCACCGGCGTCGAGGTGACCCGGACCGCCGACAACCAGCTCAAGCTCGACGTCCCGAGCGACATCTCGTTCGCGACCAACAGCGCGACGCTGGAGCCGCGCCTGCGCCCGGTGCTGGACGCCTTCGCCAACGGGCTCAACAGCAACCCGTCGCCGACGGTGGTGCGCGTCGTCGGCCACACCGACAACACCGGCAGCGACGCCATCAACGATCCGCTGTCGCTGCGCCGGGCCGAGAGTGTGCGCGGCTACCTGGCCGACCGCGGCGTGCGGGCCGACCGGATCGAGGTCGCCGGCCGGGGCTCGCGTGAGCCGATGGTGTCGAACGACAGCGCCGAGAACCGCGCGAAGAACCGCCGCGTCGAGATCTTCCTGCGCGAGCCGCAACAAGGCTCCGGCGGCTGAACGGCGGCGCGCCCGGTGTCCGCCGGGCGCGCCTGCCGACGGTCCTCATGACGGGGTCCTCATGACGGCGCCCCGGCGGCGCCGCCCACGACACCGGCAACGAAGAATGGCCTGCCACCCCGGCACAGGGGTGGCAGGCCTTTTCGCATCGGGCCCGTTGGAACGCTCCGCGGCCCGGTGCGAGCGACGCGGGGCGCGTCAGTGCGCCGGCTTGGTGGGCTCGGGCCCCATGTGCGGGCCGGTGCGATGCAATGCGCCGCCCTCGCCCTCCCAGGTGGTCATTTCCTCGGGTTTCCCGTGCGAGGTCTTCAGGCGCTGCTCGGTGCGCCGCGCCTGCCATTGCCACAGCGCGTAGCCGGCCAGGCTGGACAGGGCCAGGGGGACGAGTCGTTTCATCAGCATGGTGTCGCTCCTCGGCGATCGATCAGCGCGCCGGCGCGCTGGCCTTGGGCTGGCGCGGCGGCGGCACATCGGGGCCCGGGCGCATCGGCGCGCTGGGCGGCGCCGACGGCGCACCGGCGGCGGTCGGGTTCTCCTGCACCAGGCGTTCGATGCGCGTCAGGATGCCACCGCTCTGCACGCTGCCGTCGCGGGTACCCTGGCCCATGACCATCATCCGGCAGTCCTCGCGGTCGGCCTCGGCGACGCGCTGGCAGCGCAGCATCGCGTTGTTGGCCAGCTCCTGCGTGCTGGCGGTGCGCAGGTTGCCGCGCATCGCCTCCTGACGGGCGGCGCCGGCCTCCTTGAGACAGGTCGCCTGGCTCTGGCCGGTCTTGCCGGCCAGGCAGTCCGCGCGCTCCTTCTCATAGGTGCGCTGGATCTCCGACTTGGAGGAACTGCCGGCGGCGAAGGCCGGCGCGGCCACCATCATCACGGCCGACAGCACCGCGCCAGCGGTCACCAGCGCGGCGGTGGACGGCGACGAGAGGGACTTGTTGAGCTTGATCATCTTGGATCCTTTCCGGCGCGGGGCGCCACGGAGTCGGACGTCGGGAAGGGAGGATGAAGCAAGGCTAGGCCGATGCGCGGGTCGCGTCTGTCGTACCGCGCCGGTGCCGTGTGTAGGACGAGTCCGGCAGCGCCGCGCTGGCGCCGCCGGGCACTTTCAAGGCGGTCCCGGCCGGGCGTGCGCTGCGGCGTGATGTCCTACATCCGGACGTGGACCCTGCTGATCCCCGCTCGCGCCGCGGGGCGCCAACATGCCCTGCAAGCGCCGCGCCGCGGCCGTTCACCTGAAAGGATTCGTCATGTTGAAGTGGGCCTTGATCTTCGCCGTGATCTCGCTGGTGGCGGGCGTGCTCGGCTTCACCGGCATCGCCGCCGGCGCCGCCGGCATCGCCAAGATCCTGTTCGGGATCTTCCTGGTCATCTTCCTGGTGCTGCTGGTGCTCGGCATCACCGGCGTGAACGCGCTGCGAAAGTGACCCTCCCCCGTTTTCCGCATCCAGAGGAGCCCGCCCATGAACGCCCCTGAACACAAGCACCTGCAGCTGGACGAGCAGGCCTTGCAACGCGCTCGCCAGCACCTGGACGAAGGCCCGGTCACGCCCAGCTACGGCCCGTGGCGCGACGACGTGATCCGCCTGCTCAACGACGCGTTGGCCACCGAGCTGGTCTGCGTGCTGCGCTACAAGCGCCACTACTTCACCGCGCACGGCCTGAACTCGCCCCGCATCGCCGAGGAGTTCCTCGAGCATGCGACGCAGGAAGCCGTGCATGCCGACCGCCTCGCCGAGCGCATCGTGCAGCTGGGCGGCGATCCCGACTTCAAGCCGGACTCGCTGACGAGCCGCAGCCACGCCGAGTACGACGAGAGCAAGGACCTCAAGGCCATGCTGCGGTCCAACCTGGTGGCCGAGCGCATCGCCGTCGAGGCCTATCGGCAGATGATCCAGCTGATCGGCGACAAGGACCCGACGACGCGCCGCATCCTCGAGGAAGTGCTCGCCGAGGAGGAAGAGCACGCCGACGACCTGGCCGACCTGCTGAGGGATTGAGCGATGCGCCGGCGCGTCGCGGCCCTGCTGCTGGTGCTCGGCGCGAGCTTCGGCCTCGTCGCCTGCAGCACGCCGCGTCCGCCGGTCAACGGCCGCGTCCCTGAACCGCCGGCGTCGGCGCCCGCGCTGACGCGGGTCGCCGCGCAGGTGGACGTCGTCGGTCCGCGCGGTCCGATGAACCAGGCCAGCCGCGAGCAGGCGCTGCGCGCGGCCGCCGCCCAGGGCAAGGCCGAGCTGCTCAAGCGGCAGATCGCCGCCATGTCCTCGTTCGGCGATGTCGACCTCTACGCGGGCAATGAAGCGTCGCTGCTGGTCGACGGGCCGGCCACCTTCGCCGCGATGTTCGCGGCCATCGGCCAGGCGCGCCGGCAGATCGTGCTGGAGAGCTACATCATCGAGGACGCCGACGTCTCGCAGCGCCTGGCCGACCTGCTGCTGCAGCGCCGGGCGCAGGGCGTCGAGGTCGCGCTGATGTACGACGCCATCGGCTCGATGGGCACGCAGGACGCCTACTTCGACCGCATGCGCCAGGGCGGCATCGCCGTCTGCGCCTTCAACCCGGTCAACCCGCTCAAGCGCGCCCGGTATCACAAGATCACCCACCGCGATCACCGCAAGATCCTGGTCGTCGACGGCGAGACCGGCTTCACCGGCGGCATCAACATCAGCGCGGTCTACTCCTCCGGCTCGGGCGGCTTCGGCAGCCGGGGCTCGTCGCGGCCTCCCCAGCCGGCGGCTGCCAGCGGCGCCGACGGCGAGGCCGGCAAGGAGGGCAAGGCCGGCGACAACGGCTGGCGCGACACCATGATCCAGGTGCGCGGCCCGGCGACGCGGGCGCTGCACACGATGTTCCGCGAGGTCTGGGCGCAGCAGCAATGCGAGGGCACGGTCGCCGCGATCGAGCCGCCGGCCGGTCCGCCGCCCGGCCGCCAGCTGATGCGGGTGATCCCGTCGACGCCGCAGGACACCGAGAACCGCATCTACACGCTGCTGCTGGGCAGCATCCGCGCGGCGCAGCGCAGCGTGTACCTGACGATGGCCTACTTCGCGCCCGGCCAGGACATGGTCGACGCGCTGTGCCAGGCCGCCGACCGCGGCGTCGACGTGCAGCTGATCCTGCCCTCGCGCAGCGACTTCTCGCCGGTCATGCACGCCGGCCGCAGCCATTACGAGCGGCTGCTGAAGTCCGGCGTCCGCATCCATGAATTGCAGGAGGCGGTGCTGCACGCCAAGACCGCGGTGATCGACGGCGTGGTCTCCACCGTCGGCTCCAGCAACATGGACTGGCGCAGCTTCGTCTACAACAACGAGGTCAACGCCGTCGTGCTGGGCGAAGACTTCGGCGACGCGATGACCCGCATGTTCGAGCGCGACCGCGCCGCGTCGCAGGCCATCGACCTGCGACGCTGGCAGGACCGCGGCGTCTGGCAGCGCGGCAAGGAATTCTTCTCGAGGATGTTTGAACAATGGTGGTGAAGGACGCGCCCGCGGGCGAACCGGGCGGCATGCCGCCGGGACCGGCCCCTCGACGACATCGGCACCGGCACGGGTGGGCGATGGGCCTGCTCACGCTGCTGGCGATGCTGCTGGTGGCCATCGGCGTCTGCGAATGGCTGGGCTGGCCCTTCCTGCGCCGTCCGGCGGAGCAATGGCTGAGCCAGAAGCTGGACCGCCAGGTGCGCTTCGACGGCGCCGAGGGCCAGGACTGGCAGCTGCGGCTGATCGGTCACCTGCGGCTGCGCGCGCACAGCGTCACCGTCGCCGGCCCGAGCTGGAGCACGCTGGGCGGCCCCACGCTGCAGGCGCAGGATGCGGCTCTCACGCTGCGCTACAGCGACCTGCTCGCCCTGCGCCACGAGGGCCAGGCCTTGCGCGTGAAGGCGCTGCGGGCCGGCGAGCTGGCGCTGCGGCTGGAACGCGATGTCGAAGGCCGCGCCAGCTGGCAGTTCGGCGATCAACCGCCGAGCGACACCCAGGTGCGAAAACGCCCCCGCGTCGACGGCATCCGCTTCGACCTGCTGGAGGTCCGCCAGGGCACGGCGCTGGTGGACGACAAGATCCAGCGGCTCTCGCTGCTCGCGCGTTTCGCGCTGCGCGAGACCTGGACCACCGCGGAGCAGGCCGCCAGCGCCGCGGGCGCCTGGGCCTCGGGCGCGACCGCCCGACGCGCGTCGCCGGACTCGCCGCCCGGCATGACCGCCCGCGCGGCCAGCGCCGCGGCGTCGGGCACGCGGCTGGCGGTCGACTTCGGCGAGCGCGTCGCGGGCAAACCCAAGGGAGCGTCCGCGCCCGCTGGCGAGCCGGGCCCCGGGGAAGGCGGCCGCTATGGGGTGACGGCCCATGCCGAGGGCCACTACCGCGACCTGCCGATCAAGGCCTCGCTGCAGACCGGCTCGGCCCTGCCCTGGCTCTCTTCCGATCCGAATGCGCCGGCCGTGCCGGTCACGCTGCGCGGCAACATCGGGCAGGCGCGGCTGAGCTTCGACGGCGAGGTGCGCGACCTGCTCGTCAGCCAGGGGCTGGCGGGCGACTACACCCTCGCCGGCCCGTCGCTGGCCGCCGTCGGCGAGCCGCTGGGCGTCACGCTGCCGACCACGCCGGCCTTCTCGATGCGCGGGCGCCTCACCCGCGACGGCACGCGCTGGACCACCGCGGTGCGGCAGGCCACGATCGGCAAAAGCCAGCTCAGCGGCGAATTCCAGTACGACAAGCCCGAGAACGCCGTGCCGACGCTGACCGGCGAGCTGCGCGGCCGCGAGCTCTGGCTGGCCGACCTGGGCCCGGCCGTCGGCGTGCCGGCCGAGCCGGGCGCCCCGCGGGCGAAGAAGACCGCGTCGCGCGTGCTGCCGGACAAGCAGTTCGACCTGCCCTCGCTGCGCGCGATGAACGCCAACGTGAATGTGAAGCTCGCGCGCTTCGAGTCCGGCTCGGCCCTGCTGCAGGCGGCCGAGCCGCTGAACGCCCGCATCGTGCTGCAGGACGGCGTGCTGGAGCTGCGCGACATCGACGCGCGCGTGGCGCGCGGCCAGGTCGCCGGCCTGATGCGCCTGGACGGCCGCGAGCCCAAGGCCCAGTGGCGGGCGCGGCTGCGCGTCAGCGGCGTGCACCTGGAGCAGTGGCTGAACCTGGAGCGCAAGAACGGCCAGCGCTGGGTGACCGGCGTGATGGGCGGACGCATCGCGCTGGATGGCGTCGGGCGCTCGACAGCGGAGCTGCTGGCCAGCGCCGACGGCCGCATGGTGCTGTACTGGACCGATGGCACGGTGTCGCACCTGATCGTCGAAGCCGCCGGCATCGACATCGCGCAGGGCCTGGGCCTGCTGGTACGCGGCGACGACGCCCTGCACGTGAACTGCGGCGTCGCCGATCTGCGGGTCAAGGACGGCATGGTGACGCCGCGGCCGATGGTCGTGGACACCAAGGACTCGGTGGTGCTGGTCGACGGCGACATGTCGCTGGCCACCGAGCGGCTGAACCTGGTCGCCAAGGTCGATCCGAAGGACCGCAGCCCGCTGACGCTGCGCACTCCCCTCAACATCCAGGGGACATTGGGCGATCCGCGGCTCAGCCTGCAGAAGGCCCCGCTGCTGCGCAAGCTGGTGCCGGCGGCGGTGCTGGGCGTGGCCGTGGCACCGCTGGCGGCGATCGTGCCGCTGATCGACCTGGGCGAGGACCCGGACGATGAGAGCCTGCGCGCGCTGTCCGAATGCAACGCCCGGCTGGCGCCCGTGTCGAAGCGGAGGCCGGGATCGTGATAATGGGCGCCTCCCATATGCCCACGCCCATGTCCACCGTTCCCGTCATCGATCCGACGCCCGGCACGCTGAACTGTTTCCTGGTCGAGGACAGCCCGCTCATCCGCGAGAACCTCGTGGCGACGCTGCAGGAGATGCTGGACCTGGCCGTCGTTGGCCAGGCCGAGGACGAGGCCGCCGCGCTGCGCTGGCTGCATGACGAGGCGGTCCCCTGCGACCTGCTGATCATCGACCTGTTCCTCAAGCGCGGCTCGGGCATGTCGCTGCTGCCCAAGGCCCGGCTGCTGCAGCCCGAGGCCAAGCTGATCGTGCTCACCAACTACGCCACCGCCGACATGCGCCAGCGCTGCGAGCAGCTCGGCGCCGACCGGGTCTTCGACAAGTCCAGCGAGCTCGACGAGCTCATCGCCTACTGCCTGGACCTGGCGTCGTCGAAGGCGTGAACCGCCACTGAAGTTCGCTGGTGGGCGTGAGGCCGCTGGCGCTCAGTGCGCCCCGCCCGCGTCCACCGGCGCGCCCATCTTCGGCGGGCGCTTGGTCAGCCAGACGAAGGCGATCAGCACCAGGAACAGGATCGCCGAGGCCAGGAAGATGTCGTCCGCCGCCCGGGTGAAGGCCTGCTGGTCGACCAGCCGGTTCAGGTAGGCCAGCGCCTGGTCATGGCTGAAGCCCTGGCGCTGCAAGGTCTCGATCGCCTGCGTCTCCGGCACGTCGCCCAGCGCCAGGCGCTCCGCCAGGTGATGGTGATGCAGCGTCGCGCGGTTCTCCCACAGGGTCGTGGAGATCGACGTCCCCATCGCCCCCGCCGTGATCCGGACGAAGTTGGACAGGCCCGCCGCCGCGGCGATCCGCTCCGGCGTGATGCCTGACAGCGTCAGCGTCGTCAGCGGGATGAAGAAGAAGGCCAGCGCCCCGCCCTGCAGGATGGTGGGCACCATGATGGCGGCCAGGTCGGTGTCGGTCGTGAACTTGGAGCGCATGAACAGCACGATCGCGAACACGACGAACGCGAAGCTCGCCATCGCGCGCGGATCCCACGTCGACACCTTGCGCCCCACCACCGGCGACAGCAGGATCGCCAGCACGCCCACCGGCGCCAGCGCGAAGCCCGCGGCCGTGGCGGTGTAGCCCATGTGCTGCTGCAGCCACAGCGGCAGCAGCACGACGTTGCCGAAGAACAGGCCGTAGGCGATCGACAGCACCGAGGCGCCGAACAGGAAGTTGCGCCGCGCGAAGAGCCGCAGGTCCACCACCGGATGGTCGTCGGTCAGCTCCCAGACGATGAACACCGCCAGGCCCACGACCGCGATCACGGCCAGCGCGACGATCTGGTTCGACGCGAACCAGTCGAGCTCCTTGCCCTTGTCCAGCATCACCTGCAGCGACCCCACCCACAGCACCAGCAGGGCCAGCCCGATGGTGTCGATCGGCAGCTTCTTCACCGGCGTCTCGCGGGTCCGGTAGATGCTCCAGGTCAGGCCGGCCGCGAACAGGCCGACCGGGACGTTGATGTAGAAGATCCACGGCCAGGTGACGTTGTCGGTGATCCAGCCGCCCAGCAGCGGCCCCACCACCGGCGCCACCAGCGTCGTCATCCCCCACAGCGCCAGCGCGGTGCCCGCCTTGTGCTTGGGATAACTCGCCAGCAGCAGCGTCTGCGACAGCGGGATCATCGGCCCGGCCACCAGCCCCTGGAACACCCGCGCCGCCACCAGCATCTCCAGCGAATGGGCGAAGCCGCACAGCCAGGACGCCAGCACGAACAGCAGCACGCTCATCGTGAACAGCCGCACCGCGCCGAAGCGCTGGGTCAGCCAGCCGGTCAGCGGCACCGAGATCGCGTTGGCCACGCCGAAGCTCGTGATCACCCAGGTGCCCTGCACCGGGCTCACGCCCAGATCGCCCGCGATGGCCGGCAGCGACACGTTCGCGATGGACGAGTCCAGCACATTCATGAAGGTCGCCAGCGACAGCGAGATCGTGCCCAGCACCAGGGCCGTGCCGGTCAGCGGCGGCGGCGCGGCCGGCGCGACCGGCGCGGCCGACGGCACGGGCGCCGGTGCCGCATCCATGGAAGTGGAATTGCTCATTGCACGCGCGTGGTGGTCGGGGCCGCGGTCCTGCCGGCGGCCGCCTTGCCGAGGTTGGCCGCGATGATGCGGTTCACCTGCTCGTCGGCGGCCTTCTCCTGCGCGTCGAAGATCGTCGTCTGCAGGCGCGGCGCGCTGGCGCCGGTCGCCGCGGCCAGCATCTGGCCGCCCTGCTCACGGACGTCGACCTGCACGTCCATCGACAGGCCCACGCGCAGCGGGTGCTCCTGCACTTCCTTCGGATCCAGCGCGATGCGCACCGGCACGCGCTGCACCACCTTGATCCAGTTGCCGGTGGCGTTCTGCGCCGGCAGCAGCGCGAAGGCCGCGCCCGTGCCGGCGCCCAGGCCCTGGACCGTGCCGTGGTACTCGGTCTTCTTGCCGTAGACGTCCGCCTCCAGCGTCGCCTTCTGGCCGATGCGCAGCTTGGCCAGCTGGCTCTCCTTGAAGTTGGCGTCGACCCAGACCTGCTGCAGGCCGACCACCGCCATCAGCGGCGCGCCGGCGGCCACGCGCTGGCCCAGCTGCACCGAGCGGCGCGCGACCCAGCCGTCCACCGGCGCGATCAGCTCGGCGCGCTGCAGCGCCAGGTAGCTCTCGCGCAGGCGAGCCGCGGCGCGCAGCACGTTGGGATGGTCCTCGACCTTGACGCCGTCCGTCAGCACCTGGTTGGAGGCCAGCTGGTCCTTCGCGGCCTGCAGCGCCGATTGCGCGGCGGCGGCCTGCGCGCGGGCGGCGGTGAGCTGCGACTGGGCATGCTCCAGCTCTTCCTTGCCGACCGCGCCGGTGGCGATCAGCGGCTGGCGGCGGGCGACGTCGGCCTGCAGACGCTCCATGTCGGAGGCGACGCGCTTGAGGTCGGCCTCGCGCACCTTGACCTGCGCTTCCAGGCCGCTGTTGTTGGCATACAGGGTGCGGACCTCGCGGACCGTCTGGGCCAGTTGCGCCTGCGCCTGCTCCAGCGCGACGCGGGCATCGACCGGGTCCAGGCTGACCAGCTTCTGGCCGGCCTTCACGAAGTCGGTGTCGTCGGCATAGACGGCGCGGACGGTGCCGCCCACCAGCGGCGTGATCTGCACGACATTGGCCTGGACGTAGGCGTTGTCGGTCGTCTCGTAGCGGCTGCCGACGATCCATTCATAACCGCTATAGATCAGGCCGGCGACGATGACGGCGGCGGCGATGACGGTCAGGCCCTTCTTGCGGGCGCCGTTCTTGGCGGGAGCTTGCGTGTTGTTCGGGGGCGTTGCGCTCATGGTGTGCTCTGCGGAATGTCGTTGCGCGAAGGGCGCGGAAGTCGGAGGGAGGCTGGCGGCGCGGGCTGCCGGCGTCCGGATGCGGGTTCGGTTGCTGCCTGCGGAAGCGTCCTGGCGGGACGGGGTCAGCCGCGCCCGGCCGGCGCGGTCGGCGCGGGCGCCTCGGCGCGGCGGGGTTCGCTGTAACCGCCGCCCAGCGCGCGCATCAGGTTGATCTGCGCGTCGACGGTCAACGCCTGCAGGTCGATGCGGCCGCGCTGCTGCAGCAGCTGGTTCTGCTGCGCGGTCAGCAGCGCCAGGCGACCGGTCAGGCCGGCGCGATGGCGTTGCTCGGCCAGCGCGGCCTGGCTGTCGGCGTTGGCCACCAGCGCGTCCTGCTGCGCGCCCTGCAGGCGCAGGGAATCCAGCGTCGTGACCTGGTCGCTGGCGTCGCGCACCGCGTCCAGCACGGCGGCGTTGTAGCTGGCGATGGCGGCGTCCTGTTCGGCGGCGCTGCCGCGCAGGTTGGCGCGCAGTCGGCCGCTGTCGAACAGCGGCAGGTGCAGCGCCGGGCCGGCGCCGTACTGGCGGCTGCCGCTCTTGAAGAGATCGTCCAGCCCGATCGAGTTCAGGCCGACGAAGGCCGTGAGGCTGACGCTCGGATAGAACTGCGCGCGTGCGACGCGGATGTCCTGGGCGGTGGCCTCGACCCGGGCGCGCGCGGCGGCCAGGTCCGGGCGACGGCCCAGCAGGTCCAGGTGGGGCGCCTGGCGCCAGTCCAGCGCGGCCGGCAGCGCCGCATCCAGCGACGCGGTGGCCGTCGGCCCTTGCCCCGTCAGCGCGGCGATCTGGTGGCGCAGCAGCGCCTGCTGCTCGCGCAGCACGACCTGCTGGCGCTGGATGTCGGGCAGCGGCGCCTCGGCCACGCGCAGGTCCTGGCCGTTGTCCAGGCCGGCGGCGCTGCGCTGGCGCACCAGGTCCAGGCTCTGGTCGCGCAAGGCCTTCTGCTGCTCCAGCAGGCGGCCCTGCGCCTGGCTGCGGGCCAGCGCGACATAGGCCTTGGCGACGGCGTTGGACACGCTCAGCCGCGCGGCGGCCGCGTCCGCCTCGGCGGCGCGCTGCTGGCCCAGCGCCGCCTGCAGCGCGGCGTCGTGCTTGCCGAAGAAGTCGAATTCGTAGCTCAGGCCGGCCTGGATGTTGGCCAGCGTCTGCACGCTGCCCGCCAGCGGCGGCGGGTAGATGCCGTGCTCGCTGAAGCGCTGGCGCGTCGCGTCGGCCTCGAGCTCCGCCGCCGGCCGCCGGGCCGCCTCGGCGTTCTCGGTCAGCGCCGCGGCGCGGGCGATGCGGGCCCGCGCCAGCGCCAGCGTCGGCGAGTTCGCAATCGCCTGCTCGACCAGCGCGTCCAGCTGCGGATCGCGGAAGGCCTTCCACCATTGCGCGTCGAGCGCCTCGGCCGGGCCGGCCTCGAGGCCCAGGCGCGCGGCGGCCTCGTCGCCGTCGATCGGCCGGCCCGGCTCGGCCAGCTTGGGGATGGGCGCGCAGGCGGCGAGCACCATCAGCAGCGCCGCGCCCATGGCCAGCGCCAGCGTCGTGCGATGAAGGGATCGGGAGGTCATCGGAGGTTCCTCGGGACTGTTGTTCTTGTGAAGGGGGAGAGAGCAGCGGGACATCGCCATCGGCGAGTGCGGGTCAATCGTCCTTGTCCAGGGTCGAGGTCTCGGAGCTCAGGCCCGCGTCGCGGATCGCATGGCCGTTGGCGACGACGCGCTGCAGCAGGCCGATCAGCGTGCGGAACTCGTGGTCGGTGAAGCCGGCCAGGTGATCGTTGAACACCTTGGACAGCACGCCCGGCGCGGCCGCCATCGCGTTCACGCCGACCTCGGTCAGCGACACCATCACCACGCGCCGGTCCTCGACCGAGCGCTCGCGGCGCACCAGGCTCTTCGCCTCGAGCCGGTCCAGCAGCCGGGTCATCGCGCCGCCATCCATCGCCAGTTCACGGGCGAGCGCCGCGCTGGACATCGGGCCGTTGAAGCGCAGGCGCAGCATCGGCGCCCACTGCGCATGCGTCAGGTCGTGCGCGCCCAGCATCTTGTCGGCCTGCAGCACCATCGACTGCTTGATCTGCCGCAGCAGCCAGCCCAGGCTGGGCTCGGAGGTGAAGCTGTCGGCGCTGTAGAAATCGGCGGGAGGCGGCAAGTTGGGGCTCATGGATGGGCTTTCTGACTTCGGCTTTCCGGGAAGCAACATACGGAAAGACTTGATGACAATTATTGCTTAGGCAATGATTGCCTCGCCAATCACTGCCTGGGATGGGCTTTCTACCGGTGGGGACTTTTCCGCCACACCGGCCCCCTAAACTGATCCGATGTCCGCCATGTCCCCCTCCTCGGCGCGCCCGGGCGCCTCGACCACCCCCGCTTCGACGCCGGGCACCGGCCCTTCGGCTGAGGCTCAGGCAAACGCCGTGCGCGACCCGCCCCCCTTGCGGGCGATGGCGCCGGCGCTGTGGCCCTTCCTGCGTCCGTATCGGGGGCGGATCGCCGCGGCGATCGTCTTCCTGGTGCTGGCGGCGGCGGCGACGCTGGTCTTCCCGATCGCGCTGCGCCAGCTGATCGACCAGGGTCTGGTCGCCGCCGACCCGGGCGAGCGGCTGATGGCGCTGCGGGAGCACTTCCTCTGGCTGTTCGCCACCGGCGCGGCGCTGGGCGTGTTCTCGGCGCTGCGCTTCTATGCGGTGAGCTGGCTGGGCGAACGCGTCAGCGCGGACCTGCGCACCGCCGTCTACAGCCATGTGCTGCGGCAGAGCCCCGAATTCTTCGAGACCACTCAGACCGGCGAGGTCATCAGCCGCATCACCACCGACACCACGGTGATCCAGAGCATCGTCGGCTCCAGCCTGTCGATGGGGCTGCGCAACCTGATCATGGGCGTGGGCGCGGTGGCGCTGCTGATCGCCAGCAACCCGTGGGTGATGACGCAGGTGCTGGGCATCCTGGTGCTGGTGGTGGCCCCGGCGATGTTCTTCGGGCGACGGGTGCGCCGCCTGTCGCGGGCGAGCCAGGACCGCGTCGCCGACACCAGCGCGATCGCGGCGGAGATGCTCAATGCGATCACCGTCGTGCAGTCGCACGCGCAGGAGGCGCGGGAGACCGCCCGTTTCGACGCCGCCAGCGAGGCCGCCTTCGACACCGCCCGCAAGCGCACCCGGGTGCGGTCCTTCCTGGTCGCCTTCATCATCACCGCCACCTTCGGCGCGCTGCTGTGGGGCCTGTACCAGGGCACGCAGGCGGTGATGGCCGGCCGGATCAGCGCGGGGCACCTCGGGCAGACGGTGGTCTACGTGATCCTGCTGGTGTCGTCGGTGGCGGTGCTGGCCGAGGTCTGGGGCGACCTGCTGCGCGCCGCGGGCGCGACGGAGCGGCTGATGGAGCTGCTCGCCGCGCAGTCGCCGGTGGCGGATCCGGCCGCGCCGGTGGCGCTGCCAGCGTCGACCGGCCCGGCGCGCGTCGCCTTCGAGCAGGTGCGTTTCCACTACCCGTCGCGGCCGGACCGCGCCGCGCTGGACGACTTCAGCCTGCGCATCGAACCCGGCGAGACCGTCGCGCTGGTCGGCCCCAGCGGTGCCGGCAAGAGCACCGTGCTGCAGCTGCTGCAGCGCTTCTTCGACGTCCAGTCGGGGGCGCTGCTGCTGGACGGCGTGCCGGTGGACCGGCTGCGGCTGGCGGACTTGCGCGCGCGCATGGCGCTGGTCCCGCAGCAGAGCGTGATCTTCTCGGCCAGCGCGCTGGACAACATCCGGTATGGCCGCCCGGACGCGAGCCGGGAGGCGGTCATCGCCGCGGCGCGGGCCGCGCATGCCGACGAGTTCATCCGCCAGTTGCCCCAGGGCTACGACAGCTTCCTCGGCGAGCGCGGCGTGCGCCTGTCCGGCGGCCAGCGCCAGCGCATCGCGATCGCGCGGGCGATGCTGCAGGACGCGCCGCTGCTGCTGCTCGACGAGGCCACCAGCGCACTGGACGCCGAGAGCGAGCGGCTGGTCCAGCAGGCGCTGGACGAGGCGATGCGCGACCGCACGACGCTGGTGATCGCGCACCGCCTGGCGACGGTGCAGCGCGCCGACCGCATCGTGGTGATGGACCACGGCCGCATCGTCGAGCAAGGCACGCATGCCGAGCTGGTGGCGCGCGGCGGGCTCTACGCCCGCCTGGCGGCGCTGCAGTTCAATGCCTGACGCCCGGCGGGGCTCCCCGGCTTCTCTAGAATCGCGCCCCATGACCGCAGACACCACCGCCGCACGCCCGGTGCGCAGCCAGTACGAAGACTTCATGCGCCACGTGTACGAGCACGGCGTCGCCAAGGGCGACCGCACGGGCACGGGCACGCGCAGCGTCTTCGGGCATCAGATGCGCTTCGACCTGAACGAGGGTTTCCCGCTCGTGACGACGAAGAAGGTGCACCTGAAGTCGATCATCCTGGAGCTGCTGTGGTTCCTGCGCGGCGACTCCAACGTCAAGTGGCTGCAGGAGCGCGGCTGCACGATCTGGGACGAGTGGGCGCGCGAGGACGGCGACCTGGGGCCGGTCTACGGCGTGCAGTGGCGCAGCTGGCCCAAGGCGGGCGGCGGCCATGTGGACCAGATCGCCGAGGTGGTGAGGCAGCTCAAGACCAACCCCGATTCGCGCCGGATCATCGTTTCGGCCTGGAACGTGGCGGAGCTGGACCAGATGGCGCTGATGCCGTGCCACGCCTTCTTCCAGTTCTACGTGGCCGACGGCAGGCTGTCCTGCCAGCTGTACCAGCGCAGCGCCGACATCTTCCTGGGGGTGCCCTTCAACATCGCCAGCTACGCGCTGCTGACGCAGATGCTGGCGCAGCAATGCGGGCTGGGCCTGGGCGATTTCATCTGGACCGGCGGCGACTGCCACATCTACGCGAATCACTTCGAGCAGGTGCGGACGCAGCTGGAACGCGCGCCCTTCCCCTACCCGACGATGCACATCAAGCGCCAGCCGGCCTCGATCTTCGATTACGAGTTCGACGACTTCGAGCTGCGCGACTACCAGCACCACGCGGCGATCAAGGCTCCGGTGGCGGTGTGACACCCAGGGCGCACTCCCGGTCGACCTGATGCGGTCGGCGAACTCGCAATCAAGCGCGAACTCAGGGCGTGGGGAATGGACGCCATGCGGATCGACAACCGATTCGCATGGCAAGCGGGCGCCCGGCGATCGCCGGGCCATTGCTCATCAATACGAGTAGCTCACATACACCGCCCCCACCGGCGAAGTCGCGCGGCGCGTCAGGGGGCTCTTGCGCGCATCGCCGAGCAGGCGCTGCGCGCCGACCATGCCGGTGATGCTCCAGTCCGATGAGAGCTTGTGCTGCCAGCTCACGCCGCCTTCGGCCATGTGGGCGCCGGCCTTGGGCGTGAACACCGCATAACCCGAGCGCGCCGACTGCGCGGCGGTCACGCCGTGATAGGTCTGCATGTACTTCTTGTCCGCCGCGTTGGCCGACACCGACAGCACCACCGTGTTCCTGCCGCCCGACAGCACCGTGGCCGCCGCGCCGAGGCTGTAGAGCGCGCCGTTGGTCCGCGTCGTGATCGGCTGCTCGGTGGCGATCTGCAGTTCGAGCCAGTCAGTCACCGCATAGCCCAGCGTCAGGTGCGCCGTGGCGCTGCCCTTCACCTCGCCCATGCCGCGCAGGTACTTGCTGCCGCTGCTGCCGCCCAGTCCCTTCGTCTCCTTCTCTTCGCGCTTGCCGCGGTAGCCCAGCGCCGCGCTGTAGCTCAGGCCGCCGGTCGATCCCGCATAACCCAGGCCACGCTGCGTGCTCAGGAAGAAGCCGCTCGCATGCGCGTACTCCACCCCCAGCAGCGGCGCGACGAGGTGCTCGTCCGAACCGGCATAGCGCGTGGCGACGGCCACGCCGCCCTGGACGACGACGGTGGACGTCGGCGTGGATGCGGATGCCGATGCGGGTCCGGTCTGCGCCTGGGCCGCGGCGCACAGCGGCAGCAGCAGGAGGGCGGTGGTGATGGGGGTGAGGGGGAAACACTTCATGGATGTGGTCATGTCGATCATGGGAAAGAAAACCGCCGCCCGAGCACTGGAGCGCCAGACGGGGCCTGGAACGCGTCGGCAGTGTCAAAGCGGTCCATGAAGCCGACCTTTTCCACGCATGAAGAAAGCATGAAGCGCCGCGCGGCGCGGCGCGTGCCGGGCCGCGGTGCTGGTCCAATGGCCGGCATGAAGATGCAGCTCATTGGGGCCTCACGCTTACGCGACTTCACGCGCGCCCTCACGCAACCCAGCCTGGTGCGGCGGCTGCTGATCGCGCAGATGCTGCTGCTGACGCTGCTGTGGTCGGCGGGCGCGGGCTACCTGCTGAGCCAAGGCGCCCGGCCGCTGCTCGACACCCGCAAGCTCTACGAGACGATCAATGCGATCGCCGACGAACTGGCCGACGACCCCGACCGCCGCCAGCGCGTGCTCGACCGCGCCCACGAGGCGATCGTCGAGGACTACGACGCCATCAACGACCCGCTGCCGGGCTTCGTCGTCCAGCAGCACGGGCGCATCGTGTACCGCAGTCCGAAGGCGCCGGACTTCGTGCCCGAAGGGCCGCTGGACACCCAGTTCCCGCTGCGCCTGGGCGGTGTCGCCTACGTCGCCAAGACCATGCAGGCGCCCTCGGGGACGCGCACGACCATGTTCGCGCGCAACCAGGGGTGGAACGTCTTCATCACGATCTACTCCAAGGGCTTTTACCTGCTGCCCCTGCTGATCAGCCTGCCCATCCTCGTGGTGCCGGCCTGGCTGTCGATCCGCCTGGCGATGCGTCCCTGGAGCGCGGTGGCGCGCGAGATGGCCAGGCGCGGCCCGCAGGACCTGACCCCGCTCGCCTATCGCGAGGGCCATCGCGAACTGGCGGTGATGGTGGAGGCGATCAACGGCTGGATGCGACGCGTGTCCGACAGCAGCGAGCGCGAGCGCGTCTTCGTGGCCGACGCGGCGCACGAGCTGCGCACGCCCCTGGCGGCGATGCTGGTCAACGTCGAGGCGCTGCGCGCCGATGCGCATGACGAGCGGGAGCGCCAGCTCATGGCCGGCGTGCTGAGCAGCGGCCATCGCGCGTCGCGCATGGTCAACCAGCTGCTCCGGTTGATGCGCAGCGAGGCGCCCGGCGCGGAGCGGCGCGAGCGCATCCGCCTCGACCGCCTGCTGCAGGACCGGCTGGCGGCCCTATCGCCGCTGGCATCGGCGCGCTCGGTCGAGCTGGAGCTGGCCGCGGCGCCCGACCTGTGCGTCGAGGGCCAGCGCGGCGCGCTGGAGTCGCTGGTCGACAACCTGGTCGAGAACGCCGTCAAGTACGGACCGGCGGGCGGTACGGTGCGCGTCGGGCTCCGGCAGGCGGCCGGCGAGGCGCTCGTCACCGTCGCCGACGAGGGTCCGGGCATCCCGACCGCGTTGCGCATGCGGGTGTTCGACCGCTTCTTCCGGGACCCCGCGCAGCGCGAGCCCGGCAGCGGCCTGGGACTGTCGATCGCCCGCGCGGTGGTGGAGGGCCTGGGCGGGCGCATCGCGCTGCACGACGCGCCGGGCGGCGGGCTGCTGGTGCGGGTCGCGCTGCCAATGACCCGGGAAGAGCGCGGACCGCGCTGATCCCGGCGCCCTCGGAACTTCCGCTTGTCCTACACGCGCGCGCACTCCTCTCCGGCAGAGACGCGTGCGAAGCCTGGGTACCGTTCACGGCAACGTTTCAGAGGGATGCCATGACCACCAACCCGCCGATCACCGCCGCCGACCGTCTGCTCAGCCGCCCCTTCGAGCGCCCGCTCGACCCCTCGCTTGATCGCGCCACCCCGGCGCCTCGAGCGGCGCATCAAGCGGCGCCTCACGCCGACGAGGTCGAGCGGCAATGCTCCGCGCGGCGCCTCAGCGACGCGGCGCTGGACGCGATCGCCGAGCTGGCCGTGCTGACCGACAACACCGACGAAGCCACCCTCGAATCGGCCTGCCGCCAGGCCATCGCGCAGGATCCCTGCCACGTCGAGTCCTTCGCCCGGCTGACCACGCTGCTGAGCCGCCAGGGCCGCCATGACGAGGCGCTCGAGCTCATCGACCAGGCCGTCGGCTGGTGTGGCGACATCGCCGCGCTGTACCACTTTGCCGGCTGCGTGCTCGAGAGCGCGGGCCGCCTGCCGCAAGCGATCGCCTCGTTCGAGCAGGCCCTGGACCTCAACCCGGCGCTGGCCGAATCGCATTACCGCCTCGGCGCGCTGTGCGAGCGGCTCGGCGAGCCACGCGCGTCGGCGGCGCACTTCCGCGTCTATCGCCGCCTGGTCGACGAGAACCGCTCGAACCAGCGCCTGAGCTGAAGGCCGGTCGAGATCGATGCTGAGTTGGGCGGGCCGCGCGAGACCCGCGCCGCGACCGGCGCCCAGCGAGAGCAGGCCGCCCGTTAGCATCCGCGCATGACCGCTTCCGCTTTCCTGCCCGCCGCGGGCCCGCTGCACATCGGCATCGTCGGCTGTTCCGCCGAAGGCGCCGCCCTCTGCTACCGCACGATCTGCGCCGAAGGCGCGGAGCTGCTCGGGCCGCACGCGCATCCCGAGCTCAGCCTGCACACGCCCTCGCTGCACCGCTACGTCGAGGCGCTGGATCGGGGTGACCGCGAGGCGGTCGCGGCGCTGATGCTCGACTCCGCACATCGTCTGCAGGCCGCCGGCGCGCAGCTGCTCATCTGCCCGGACAACACCATCCACCAGGCTTTCGACCTGGTCGAGCCGCGCTCGCCGCTGCCCTGGCTGCACATCGCGCGCGTCGTCGCGGACGAGGCGCGCCAGCGTGGTTTCCGCCGTGTCGGCGTGCTGGGCACGCAGTGGCTGGTGCGCAGCGAGGTCTATCCCGAAGCGCTGGCCGCCGCCGGCATCGAGGCGGTCCGGCCCAGCGACGCGTGGCGCGACGAACTCGGCGCGCGAATCATGGACGAGCTGGTCCCGGGCCGCGTGCAACCAGGCACCGTCGAGCGCTTCCAGCGCGCGATCGATGCGCTGCGCGAGCGCGGCTGCGACGCCGTCGTGCTGGGCTGCACCGAGATCCCGCTGATCATCGGCGACGCCAACGCGTCGCTGCCCACGCTCGATTCGACGCGCCTGCTGGCGCGCGCCGCCTTGCGGCGGGCCGTCGCTCAATAGCGCTCGGGCACGAACATCTGCGGCGGCACCGGCTGGCGCGCGTAGTCGTCATGCCGCTCGCGCTCGGGCAGGCGGACCTCGGCGCGCTCCACCTCGTGGTACGGGAAGTGGTCCAGCAGATGCTGGATGCAGTTGAGCCGCGCACGCTTCTTGTCGTCCGCGGCCACCACCCACCAGGGCGCCTCGGGGATGTGGGTGCGTTCCAGCATCACCTCCTTGGCGCGGGTGTAGTCCTCCCAGCGCCGGCGCGACTCCAGGTCCATCGGCGAGAGCTTCCACTGCTTGAGCGGATCGTGGATGCGGCCCAGGAAGCGCAGGTGCTGTTCCTCGTCGCTGATGGAGAACCAGTACTTGATCAGCGTGATGCCGGAGCGCACCAGCATGCGCTCGAACTCCGGCACCGAGCGGAAGAACTCCTCGACGTCGGCCTCCGAGCAGAAGCCCATCACCCGCTCCACGCCGGCGCGGTTGTACCAGCTGCGGTCGAACAGCACGATCTCCCCCGCCGCCGGCAGGTGCGGCACGTAGCGCTGGAAGTACCACTGCGTGCGCTCGCGGTCATTGGGCGCCGGCAGCGCGACGACGCGGCACACGCGCGGATTCAGGCGCTGGGTGATGCGCTTGATCGCGCCGCCCTTGCCCGCCGCGTCGCGGCCTTCGAAAAGGATCACCACCTTCTGGCGGGTGTGCTGCACCCAGTCCTGCAGCTTCACCAGCTCGCGCTGCAGCCGGAACAGCTGCCGGAAGTAGGCGATGCGCTCGCTATGCGCGCTGTCGCCGTCGCCCTCGTCGAGCGCGCGCAGCGCCTCGTCCACGTGGCGGTCCTCGATCTCGAGTTCCAGCTCCTCGTCGTAGCCGTCCTGCAGGTCGCGGCGGATGCGCTCGACAAGCGCGTCGTGATCGGAGGCAGGGCTCATGGTGCGGCAAGGGCGAAGCTGGGGACCGGCCATCATTCGCGGCGCGGGTGACGGCTTCGTGACGGACCGGAGCGCGCCCACCTTCACCGCCTTCACCGCCTTCACCGCCTCCACCGTCCCCATGCCGCGAAGCCGCAAGGCCTACCTTCGTACAGGTCGCGCAGACGAGGGTCGGATGGGCGCGCGCCGCCGCCTTTGATGTGATCGCCTCCGCATTCACAGCCTCATGCGGAGACCTGATGTTCAAGAAATCCCTTCCTCCCGCCGTCACCGACGCGGCCTCCACCCCGGCCCTGCCGGGCGCGTCGACCCAGTCGACCCCGACGCCGGACGCGTCCGCGACCGCCGCCCGCGACGCGGCGGGCCGGCGGCGCTTCCTCGCCACGTCCGCTGCCGCCGGCGCGACCGGCCTGGGTCTGCTGTCCGCGGCCGGTGCCGCGCGCGCCGCCGGTGCCGCCCCGACCGGCGCCGTCACCTTCTCCGGCGGCGACACCACCGCCCTCACCACCGCCGTCCCGATCGGCGATTTCTCCGTCCGGCGCTTCCGCATCGACATCCCCGATGCCGCGCTGGCGGACCTGCGCCGCCGCATCGCCGACACCCGCTGGCCCGACCCGGAGCTGGTGCCCGATGGCTCGCAGGGCATCCAGCTCGCGCGGCTGCGCGCGCTGTGCGACTACTGGAGCCGCAGCTACGACTGGCGCCAGGTGGAGCGCCGCCTCAACGCCCTGCCCCAGTTCATCACGCAGATCGACGGCCTGGACATCCACTTCCTCCACATCCGATCCAAGCACGCCAACGCGCTGCCGCTGGTCATCACCCATGGCTGGCCGGGCTCGATCCTGGAGATGCTCAAGACCATCGGCCCGCTGACCGATCCGACCGCGCACGGCGGCCGCGCCGAGGACGCCTTCCACCTCGTCATCCCGTCCATCCCCGGCTACGGCTTTTCCGGCAAGCCGCGCGAACTGGGCTGGGGTCCGGAGCGCGTCGGCCGCGCCTGGAACGTGCTGATGAAGCGCCTGGGCTACAGCCGCTACGTCTCGCAGGGCGGCGACCACGGCTCGGTGATCTCCGATGCGATGGCGCGGCTCAAGCTCGACGGCCTGCTCGGCATCCACGTCAACATGCCGCCCACGGTGCCGCCCGAACTGGTCAAGCCCATCAACGCCGGCGATCCGCCGCCGCCGGGGCTGTCCGACGCCGAGCGCACCGCCTACCTGACGCTGAGCCGCTTCTTCGGCCGCAACGCCGCCTACGGCGCGCTGATGGTCACCCGGCCGCAGACCATCGGTTATGCGCTGTGCGACTCGCCGGCGGCGCTGGCCGGCTTCATGGTCGAGAAGATCATCGAGTGGACCGACAGCGGCGGCGAGCCCGAGCGCGTCCTGACCAAGGACGAGATCCTGGACGACGTCAGCCTCTACTGGCTGACCAACACCGGCGCCTCGGCCTCGCGCTTCTACTGGGAGAACAACAACAACAATTTCAGCGCCGCGCACCAGCGCACCACCGAGATCACGATCCCGGTCGCCGTCACCGTCTTCCCGGGCGAGATCTACCGCGCGCCGCGCTCGTGGACCGAGCGCGCCTATCCGTCGCTGGCCTACTTCAACGAAGTGGACAAGGGCGGCCACTTCGCGGCCTGGGAACAGCCCGAGCTCTTCGCCCGGGAACTGCGCGCCGCCTTCCGCCGGCTGCGCTGAACGCCGAGCGCTGAACGTCCGGGCGGCGACGGGCGGCGACAAGTGGTGACAGGCGGAGCCGGACTCTCCGCGCAAGGCACCTCGTCGCCCGTAAACTCGCGACCCGGGCCCACCTCGCCTTCGCGTCGCGGGCGCCTCCCCGACGTTTCCGCCCCGCTTCGCCGCCGTTCCAAATGCCTCATCTCACCCTCATCGCCGCGCTCGATCGCGCGCGCGGCATCGGCCGCGACAACGGCCTGCTGGTCCGCCTGCCCGAGGACATGGCGCGCTTCAAGGCGCTGACGCTGGGCCACACGGTGATCATGGGCCGCAAGACCTGGGACTCCATCCCCGCCAGGTTCCGCCCGCTGGTGCAGCGGCGCAACCTGGTGCTGTCGCGCCAGCCGGGACTGCGGCTCGAGGGCGCCGAGGTCTTCGCCACGTTGGACGCGGCGCTCGATGCCTGCGGCGCCGACGAGGCCGTCTTCGTCATGGGCGGCGCGCAGGTCTATGCGCTCAGCCTGCCGCGCGCCGACGCGCTGGAGCTGACCGAGATCGACGCCCGCTTCGACGCCGACGCCTTCTTCCCGGCCGTCGACCCGCAGGTCTTCGCGCCGGTCTCGCGCGAGCGCCACCACAGCCCCGCCGACCGCGGCCACGACTGGGACTACGACTTCGTCCGCTACGAGCGCCGCCGCTGAGCGGGCGTCCCGGCCCGCGACCTCGGGCCGGTCGCGACCGCGGCCCGGCAACCTTCACGCCTCCTTTCCGTCTTCCGACTCCACGTTCTCCCACTCCCATGTCCGGCAATCACTTCCACGTCCACGGCCCGCACGACCACGAGCTCGAACACGCCGCGCACCATGAACCCAAGGGCCTGGCCGGCCAGCTGGCCGTGATCACCGCGGTGCTGGCGACGCTGGGCGCCTTCTTCTCCTACATGGGCGGCGCCACGCAGGCCAATGCGGGGCTCTTCAAGAACAACGCCGCGATCACCAAGACCGAGGCCGCCAACCGCTGGAACTACTTCCAGGCCAAGAGCAGCAAGCAGAACCTGGCCGAGTTCGCGCTGGACCTGACCGCCAGCGAAGAGCAGAAAGCCAAGTACCGCGAGAAGATCGCCCGCTACGAGACCGAGAAGAACGAGATCAAGGCGCAGGCCGAGAAGCTCGAGGCCGAGTCCACCGAATGGGACCGCCGCAGCGACGACCAGTTGCACCTCCATCACCGCTGGGCGCAGGCAACGACCGCGCTGCAGGTGGGCATCGCGCTGGCCGCGATCGCGCTGCTGACCAAGCGGCGCTGGATGGAGTACGCGACGCTGGGCGCCGGCGCGATCGGCATCGGCCTGGGCATCGCGGCCTGGCTGCACGTCTGAGCGCCGCGGCCCGGCACGACGACGCGCCGCCCGGCCCCTCAAGTTCTGCCGCGGGCGGCCGATAGCGAAGGGATCACCGTCGCCGCCACCAGAGCGACGGGACACCGCCGCCAGGGAGGCGCTTCGCATGAACTTCATCGCCTCGGCGGGCCCCGGCCTGCTGGACCGGCTCGCCGCCAGCCGCGCGGCCGCCTCGTTCCGCCCCGCGGGCGTGTCCTCGCGCGCCGCCGACGCGGCCTCCCCGGCGGCTTCAACCGCGGGCACGCGCGTGACGCTGGACGCCGCGACCACCGATGCCGCCGTGTATGCGCGGCCCTCGGCGCCCGGCGCCGGACCGCGGCGCGTCTGGGCCAAGGCCGGTGACGACGGCCTGAGCGAGCTGATGTCGCGCAACAGCGGCAAGGAAGCCCGCACGCTGTCCGACCGCTGGCGCGGACTCGGCGGCGCGCTGCTCAAGCAGTTGGCCGACACCGGCGAGCGCTACCGCCAGACGCTGGCGGACGTCGTGCCGGCGCTCCCGGACGCCGGCGCGACCGATCCGGCCGCGAGCGCCGCAAACGCAGAAGGCACCGGAAGCGCCGACCCCGCCGCCGCGGCCGCTGCCCTGCAACAACAGGCGCTGTCCGGCGTCGCGACCAACGCCACGACGGTGAGCCTGAAGGTGCAGACCCGTTCCGGACAAACCGTCGAGCTCAAGATCGGCGTGAACAGTGGCGAATCGGGCGGCACGCGCGGCCTGCAGGTCGAGGTTTCGAGCTCCGGGCCGCTGAGCGGCGCCGAGCGCGACGCGCTCGCCCTGCTGTCCGACGGCCTGGACCGTGCCCTGGAGGGCCTGGGCGACGGCGTTCCGACGCTGGACCTGTCCGGCCTGACGGGCTTCGACGCCGACGGCGTGCTGACCGGCCTGGACCTGCGCATCGACCACCCCGACGCCTCGGCCGACCGGCCCGGCGAGTTGCGTTCGTTCTCGCTGCAACTGGGCGCCGAGAAGAAGTCGCTGTCGCTGCGCACCACCAGCGGCGAGATGGCGCTCGAGGTGGACGCCGCCGCCACGTCCCGCACGACCACCGGCGCGCCGGCGAGCGGCAGGCGCTGGTCGGCCATCGACCAGTTGCTCCAGCAGGTCGATGCCGCGGCCGAACGCAGCCACGCGGACGCGGCGATGACGAAGTCCTTCAAGGACGCCTTCCGGCAGCTGCAGGCTCCGCCCGCGGATCCAGACGAGACGCGACGCGTCGATGACACCCGGCGTCCCGATGCCGGCGAAGGGCGCGGGCGTCCGCAGGATGCGGCCTCGCTGCTGGCGGTCCGCCACGCGGCGAATACCGGGAGTTCAAGCGGCGCCGGCACTGCCGCCAAGGCCACGACCGCCGCGAAGGGCGGCGCCGTGGACGCCCTCGACCCCAGCGCGATGGCACCGATGAGCGACGGTTTGCGCGCGCAGACGCAATCGCTGCAGAGCGGCCTGGCGGACTTCCAGGCCAGCTTCAGCGCCGATTCGCAGCGGACCAGCCGCATCGGCAGCGTCCAGGAGGCCGGCCATGCCGAGTACCGGATCGGCCAGACGACCAGCGAGCGGCCCAACGCGGCGACCGGCGGCCGCTCGATCACGCAGACACAGACCGAGACGCTGAGCGCCAGCTTCCAGAAGTCGCGCACCTACACGCTGGACCGCGCCGGCGGCAACTACGACGCCACCACCGTCGAGGACAGCAAGACCGTCACCACGCTGATCGACACGACGCGCGACTCGATCGCGCGCGCGATGCGCAAGACCGACGAGCAGCGGCGCAAGACCTTCACCGAGGTGGAGAACCACCGCGCCGCCTCGCACCAGGAATGGCCGGATCGGCGCAGCGTGATGGAGCGCCTGCGGTAGACGGCCGCGCGTCGCGTTGATCCAAGGCGTCGCGATCGCCGTATATCGACGCGGAACAACGAAGAGACGCTTCCCGTGGGCGGGCGCCTGAAGGCGCCTGGACACCGCACCGCCGCCATGCCTGCCAAGCCGTCATCGCCATGAAGGGCGCCGTGCGCTCGCTGGTCATCGTGCTGGGAGACCAGCTGGACCTGCACAGCTCCGCCTTCGACGACTTCGATCCCGAACGCGATCTCGTCTGGATGGCGGAGGTGCGCGAGGAATCCGAGCATGTCTGGTCGAGCCGGATCCGCATCGCCCTCTTCCTCTCCGCGATGCGGCACCATGCCCGGGCGCTGCAGGACTTGGGCCGACCGGTGGATTACGTGCGGCTCGACGACGCAGGCAACACCGGCAGCCTCGCCGGTGAACTCAGGCGCGCGCTGGCGCGCTGGCAGCCGCGACGCGTGGTCCTGACGGCGCCCGGCGACTGGCGCGTGCTCAAGGCGCTGCGCGGTGCGGCGGCGGCCGCCGGGCATGCGATCGAACTGCGCGACGACCGGCATTTCTTCTGCACCGTGCGGGAGTTCGCCGCCTTCTCCCAGGGGCGACGGACCTTGCGCATGGAGGTGTTCTACCGGCACATGCGCCGCCATCACGGCCTGCTGATGAACGGCGACGAGCCTGTCGGCGACCGCTGGAACTTCGACGCGGAGAACCAGCGCCCCTTCCCGCCGGGCGGGCCGGCTTTCGTGCCCGATCGCGCCCGCGTGCCTCCCGACGACATCACCCGCGAGGTGCTGGCGCTCGTCGAGCAGGCCTTTCCCCAGCATCCGGGGTCGCTGCGGGACTTCGATTGGCCGGTGACCCGGGAGCAGGCCCTGCACGCCCTGGAGCGCTTCATCGCGGAGCGGCTGCCCGAGTTCGGCCTCTGGCAGGACGCGATGTGGCCGGGCGAGCCGTGGCTCTGGCACGCGCAGCTGGCCGCGGCGATGAACCTCAAGTTGATCGGCCCGCGCGAGGTGGTGGCACGCGCCGAGCAGGCATGGCGCGCGGGCGCCGCACCGCTGGCCAGCGTCGAGGGCTTCATCCGTCAGGTGCTCGGATGGCGCGAGTACGTGCGGGGCATCTATTGGACCCAGATGCCGGCGCTCGCCACGGCCAATGCCCTGGAGGCGGACCAGCCACTGCCCGCCTTCTACTGGAGCGGCGAGACCGAGCTGGCCTGCCTGGCGGACGCGCTGCGGCAGACGCTGCGCCTGGGTTATGCCCATCACATCCAGCGGCTCATGGTGACCGGGCTGTTCTCTCTGCTGCTGGGCGTACGGCCCGCGCAGATCCACGAGTGGTACCTGGCGGTCTACGTCGATGCGGTCGAATGGGTCGAGCTGCCCAACACGCTGGGCATGAGCCAGTTCGCCGATGGCGGCCGGATGACGAGCAAGCCTTATGTCGCCAGCGGCGCCTACATCGAGCGCATGAGCGGCGGCCAGCATTGCGCCCTCTGTCCCTACCAGCCCGCCGTCAAGCTCGGTCCCCAAGCCTGTCCGTACACGACGCTGTATTGGGATTTCCTGCTGCGCCACCGCACGCGCTTCGCGCGTCATCCCCGACTGGGCGCGCAGGTCCGCCACCTCGATCGGCTGTCGGCGCAGGAGACGCGTGCGATCCAAACCCAGGCGCAGGCGCTGCGCGAGCGCCTCGCCCGCTGAGCCATCAGGCCGGATCGGCCCGGATCGCCCTGGCCATCGGCAATGTGGGGCGCCGCACCCAGCGTAACGGTCCGCCTCATCGTTGATCCATGACGGCGCGGTCGCCGTAAGACGGTCGCGTCCCCGGGCCGGTCGCGCCGACCAGGTCCGCCACAAGGTCAACCCAGGAGATCCCCATGCTGCGTCTCTTCAAATGGCTGCTCGCGGCCGCGACGGTGTCGACGATGCTCACCGCCTGCGGCGGCGACGACGACGATCCCGCGCCGATGCCGACCCTCGCCCAGGCCGCCCAGAACGGCGGCTTCACCGCGCTCACGGCGGCCGCCACGAAGGCGGGGCTGGCGTCGACGCTCGCGGACGGCTCGGTGTCCCTGACGGTCTTCGCGCCGACCAACGAGGCGTTCACGAAACTGGCGACGCAGCTGGGCTTCGCCAGTGCCGATGCGATGGTCACCGCCCTGCCCGCATCGACGCTGGCCGGCATCCTCCAGTACCACGTGCTGGGCACGCGCAAGGCCGCCGCCGACCTGGCCGCGGGCGGCGCCACGCAGGCGACGCTGTACAAGTTCAACGGCAACGCCACGACGCTCAGCCTGAGCTTCACCGGCGGCGTCACGATCCAGGATGCGGCCCTCACCACCGCCCGCGTGACGACCGCCGACGTGATGGCCAGCAACGGCGTCATCCACGCGGTCGACAGGGTGCTCGTGCCTCCGGGGCTGCTGAACATCGTCCAGATGGCGCAGGTGAACCCGACCTTCGACACGCTCGTCGCCGCGGTGGTCAAGGCCAATCTGCAGGGGACGCTCAGCGGCGCCGGTCCCTTCACCATCTTCGCGCCGACCCATGACGCCTTCGCGGCCATCGCTTCGACGGTGAACGGGCTGAGCACGCAGCAGCTCACCAACGTGCTGACCTATCACGTGCTGGGCAGCGAGGTGCTGTCGGCCAACATTCCCTTCGGCACGCCGGTCACCACGGTGCTGGGCCAGTCCCTCGTGATCAACGCCGGCACGCCGCCCACCATCACCGACTCCACCGCGACGCCGGCCAGGATCGTCGCGGTCGACGTGCGGGCCAGCAACGGCGTGATTCACGTCGTCGACAAGGTGCTGATCCCCAACCCGCTGTGAAGCGGCAGCGCGCGGCGCGCCGCGATGGAAGGAGCGCCGCCATGCAGGCAGGCAGTGCATCGAGGAGGCGGCTGATGATCGGCCTCGTCCAGTTCTGCCTGTTCCAGGCCGCCTGGTTCGCGTGCGTGCTCGGCGCGGCGCATGGTCAGGTCGCGGCGGGCGTGATGGCGGTGGCCGCAGTCGTGCTGCTGCACCTGGCCATGAGTCCCGCCCGCGCCGCGGATCTGGCGCTGACGGTACTGGCCATGCTGATGGGCCTCGCGTGGGACAGCGCGATGGTCCGGCAAGGCTGGGTGCAGTACGCATCGCCCGGCCCGCTGCCCCAGCTGGCGCCGATCTGGATCCTGGCGCTCTGGGCGCTGTTCGCGACCTTGCTCCGGGGGCCGCTGGCGTGGCTGCACGGGCGGCCGCTGCTGGCGGCGGTGCTCGGCGCCATCGGGGGACCGCTGTCCTACCTGGCCGCCGTGCGCCTGGGTGCCGGCAGCTTTCCTGACCCGGCGGTCGCACTGGCCGTGCTGGGGGCGGGTTGGGCGGTCATGACCCCGGCGCTGATCGAATCGGCCCGGCGCCTGGGCAGGCGGCGCCCGCCGGCACCCACCGGGCCCACCTGAGCCTCTCCGGTTGGCGTCTGCAGGGCGATGGCGCGTCGGCGCCGAAGGACTGGGTACGATGCGGCGTTGCCTGCCTCATCACCTACGAGCACCATGAAATTCGCCACCTGGAACGTCAACTCCCTGGCCGTGCGCCTGCCGCAGCTGCTCGACTGGCTGGCCGCCAATCCGGTCGATGCGCTCGTGCTGCAGGAGACCAAGCTCACCGACGACAAGTTCCCGACCCTGGAGATCGGCGAGGCCGGCTACCAGGTCCAGTGGTTCGGGCAGAAGACCTACAACGGCGTGGCGCTGCTGTCCCGCGAGCCCGCCCGGGACGTCGTCAAGAACATCACCGGCTATGCCGACGAACAGGCGCGGCTGATCGCCGGCACCGTCGGCGACGTGCGCGTGATCGGCGCCTACTTCCCCAACGGCCAGGCGCTGGACAGCGACAAGTTCGTCTACAAGATGGCCTGGCTGGACGGCCTGCGCGCCTGGCTCGCCAGTGAACTCCAGCAGCACAAGCAACTCGTGCTGATGGGCGACTTCAACATCGCCCCGGAAGACCGCGACTGCTACGACCCCGCCGCCTTCGTCGGCCAGACGCACACCTCGCCGCAGGAGCGCGCGCACTTCCAGGCCTTGCTCGACCTGGGCCTCACCGACGCCTACCGGCTGTTCGAGCAGCCGCCCAAGAGCTACAGCTGGTGGGACTACCGCATGCTCGGCTTCCAGAAGAACAAGGGCCTGCGCATCGACCACATCCTCGTCAGCGAGGCGCTCAAGCCCCGCGTCACCGCCTGCACGATCGACCGGCAGATGCGCAAGCTGCCCAAGCCCAGCGACCACGCACCGGTGATCGTCACGCTCGACTGACGGCCGGCGCGCCGGCACTCCTTCACGGCGCGCCAACCCTCTCCCGGGTCAACCCGCAATGGCTTGATCTTGCTCAAGTGACGCCCTGACCAACTCATCGATGCTGTGTCTTGATCCAAGTCAAGACTTACCGTACAGGGAACGCATCGATGAGAACGAATCTGCCGGTCACGCAACGGGAATTCCCGTTCCCCGAAGGCCGCGCGCTGGTGTCCACCACTGACCTGAAGGGCCGGATCCTGCACTGCAACGACGTGTTCGTCGCGGTCAGCGGCTTCAGCCGCGAGGAGCTGATCGGCCGGCCGCACAACCTGATCCGCCATCCCGACATGCCGGCCGAGGCCTTCCGCGACCTCTGGGCGACGGTGCGGGCCGGACGGCCCTGGTCGGGCCTGGTGAAGAACCGCCGCAAGGATGGCGACCATTACTGGGTGATGGCCAACGTGACGCCACTGCTGCGCGACGGCCAGCCGGCGGGCTACCTGTCGGTGCGTAGCCAGCCCACGCGCGAACAGGTGCGCGCGGCCGAGACGCTGTATGCGCGGATGAACGCCGAGGGCCGGCCGGGTCGGTCGGGTCGGAGCGAACTCGCGCTGCACCACGGCCGTCTTCGCGCGCCGCTCTGGCGGCGGCTCGCGGTCGGGGTCGTCTCGGCGCTGCGCGTGGGCCAGCGACGCGCCGCCCTGCGCGCAAGCCTGCGGGTGGCGGAGCGCCTCGCGGCCGGCGACCTGGGCGCACCACGCCCTCATGCCACCGAGGCGGCCGCGCCGCCGGGACTGCTGGATCGCGCGCTGACGCAACTGCGGGTGAACCTGCGCGCGCTGGTGTCGGACACGCAGCATGAACTCGGCGAGATGCGGGCGGTGTCGGACGCGATCGCGCAAGGCAACCATGACCTCGCCCGGCGCACTGAAGCCCAGGCGTCCAGCCTGGAGCAGACCGCCGCGAGCATGCGCCAGATCACCGACGAGGTGCGCGGCAACCGCGACGCGGCCCACCGGGCGCGCGAGGTCGCCGCGGAGCTCGGCCAGGCGGCGCGGCGCAGCGACGGCAACGTGCGCTCGGTCAACGACACGATGACCGCGATCGCCGAGGCCTCGGCCCGCATCGGCGAGATCACGCAGTTGATCGAGGGCATCGCCTTCCAGACCAACATCCTGGCGTTGAACGCGGCGGTCGAGGCCGCGCGGGCCGGCGAGCATGGCAAGGGCTTCGCGGTGGTGGCGTCGGAGGTGCGCGCGCTGGCGCAGCGCAGCACGGTGGCGGCGCGAGAGATCAAGCAGCTGATCGCCGCGTCCGGCGAGAAGGTCGAGGCGGGCACGCGCCAGACCGGCGAGGCGCGCCGCAGCATGGCGGACACGCTCTCGGCGGTGGAGCGCTTCGGCGGCGTCATCGAGGACATCGAACGCAGCGCGCAGGCGCAGCTCGACGACATCTCGCAGGTGACCGACGCCGTGCGTCAACTCGAGCAGATCACGCAGCAGAACGTGGCGATGGTCGAGGACTTGGCGCGGTCCTCGGACCGGCTGCGCGGCCAGGCCGGCGAGGTGGCCGCGGCGCTCGACCTGTTCCAGATGGGGCGTTGAGCCACGCGAGCTTCAGGGCGCTCAGGGCGTTGGGGTCCGGAGCGTTCAGGCGCTCACGGCGAGTCGCCATCGAGCTCGTCCGGATCGACTTCGCCGCGCATCAGCGCCGCACATTCGTCGAGCAACGCATGCAGGCGCTGCACGCGCTCGTCGCCCAGGCGCTCGTTGAGCGAGAGCTGCGCGCGCTTCCAGGTCGCCTTCATCTGTTTGCGGCGCGCGTGGCCCTCCTCGGTCGCCTGCAGTTGGCGGCTGCGCGCGTCAGGCCCGGGCAGGGTCTCCACCAGTCCCATCGCGAGCAGGGGCTGGATGTTGCGCGACAGCGTCGACAGATCCAGGTCCATGCGGCGCGCGAGTTCGCTCGGCTGGATCGGACCGAGCACCACGATGTGCGACAGCAGCGCGTACTGCGTGGTCTTCAGGCCGGTCTCGGCGAAATGGGCCTCGCAGTGGTTGGAGACCAGCCGCGTCACCTGGCGAAGCTTGAAATTGGTACAGCCCTTGGGCGAGATGGGCTCCGCCTGGGCGGTGCTCGCCGCGGCGGACGTCTTCGTGGCGGTGACGGACGCGTTCATGGGTCCCCTCACGTGGAAGCCTGCGGCTGTCGCAGGGATGCTTGACAGCGGAAGATTGTAGCTGCAACCATTGCAGCCACAAGTTTCCGGATGGTCTTCATTCACCCGACAGGAATGCACGATGAGCGCAGCTTTGACTCCCTCGCACGACGAAGCGCTGGCCCAGTGGCTGGACGAAGAAAAGGCGGTCCGCGCGATGCTGCGGCCCGAGCATGGCGTGGCCACGATGGCGGAGATCGCCGGCCTGAACGGCCTGCAGCAGATGCAGGCGATGCTCGACGGCAAGCTGCCGCCGCCGCCGATCGCGCAGACCCTCGATTTCACGCTGCTGCGCGTGACCAAGGGCGAGGTGATCTTCCAGGGCTCGCCCAAGTTCCGGCACTACAACCCGATGGGCACGGTGCACGGCGGCTGGTATGCGACGCTGCTGGATTCGGCGCTGGGCTGCGCGGTGCACACGACGCTGGATCCCGGCCGCGGCTATACGACGCTGGAGCTCAAGATCAACCTGGTGCGGGCGCTCAACGAGCGCGTGCCGGTCGTGCGCGCCATCGGCCGCGTGCGGCATGTCGGCCGCCAGATGGCGACGGCGGAGGCGGACCTGATCGGCCATGACGGCAAGCTGTATGCGCATGGGAGCACGACTTGCTTGATCTTCGATCCTGTGAAGCGGTGAACCAGGCAACCGGCGGCCACGGCTCTGGAAGCCCTTTTCATCGTTTCGCTCCCACCCCATCCCCGCCCTCCGAGCGGGCGGGGCAGCAGTTACCCCACCCCGGCCCGCCCCCAAGGGGCGGGTGAGCGGCGAGGGGTCAGCGCAGCGCGCTCGCTTCCTTGGCCAGTTGGGTGATGCGGGCCCAGTCGCCCGCCTTCACCGCGTCGGCCGGGGTGAGCCACGACCCACCGCAGACCTTGACGTTCGGCAGCGCCAGGAAATCGGGCGCGGTCTGCACCGTGATGCCGCCGGTGGGGCAGAACGCCACGTCGGGGAACGGGCCGGCCAGCGCCTTCAGCAGCCCGACGCCGCCCACCGCGGTCGCAGGGAACAGCTTCAGGAACTTGTAGCCGGCGTCGCTGGCCATCATCACCTCGCTGGCCGTCGACACGCCCGGCAGCAGGGGCAGGAAATGCGCGTCGCAGGCGCTCGCCACGTCCTGCGTGAAGCCGGGGCTGACCGCGAAGCAGGCACCGGCCTGCTTGGCCGCCACCGCGTCCGCCGAGGTCCGCAGCGTGCCCGCGCCCACCAGCGCCTGCGGCACCTCGCGCGCGATCGCGGCGATCGCCTCCAGCGCCACCGGCGTGCGCAGCGTCACCTCCAGCACCTTCACGCCACCGGCGACCAGCGCGCGCGCCAGCGGCACCGCGTCCTCGACGCGGTCGATGACGATGACCGGGATCACCGGACCGTGTTCGGCCAGGCTCAGGGTGTCCTTGATGGAACTCATGGGGTTCTCCTCGTAATCGAATCCGAATCCGCCGACGCGTCGACCCTCCGGCCTCACAGCCAGGTGACCGCGCCCTCCTCCGCCGACGTCACATTGCGCCGCATGCCGGCGAACAGCTCGCGGCCCAGTCCGGCGCCGTTGTCCATCACCGCGTCCGCGGTGATCTGCGCCAGCTCACGCCGGTCCCACTCCGCCGCCGGCACCAGCGCCGTCAGCTCGCCGCTGTTGGCGCACACCCGCACCAGGTCGCCGTCGCGCAGCTTGGCCAGCGGTCCGCCCGAGAGCGCCTCCGGGCTCACATGGATCGCCGCCGGCACCTTGCCCGACGCGCCGCTCATGCGCCCGTCGGTCACCAGCGCCACCTTGAAGCCCTTGCCCTGCAGCACCGCCAGCGGCGGCGTCAGCTTGTGCAGCTCCGGCATGCCGTTGGCCTGCGGCCCCTGGAAGCGCACGACGACCACGACGTCGCGCTCCAGTTCGCCGGCCTTGAACGCGGCCTGCATCGCCTCCTGGCTGTCGAAGATGCGCGCCGGCGCCTCCACCGTGTGCCGATCCTCGGGCACCGCCGACACCTTGATCACCGCGCGCCCCAGATTGCCCGCCAGCAGCTTCAGCCCGCCCGTCGGCGAGAACGGCGCGGCGGCGGTGCGCACCACCGCCTCGTCGCCGCTCCGGGCCGGCAGGTCGCTCCAGCTCACCGACCCATCTTCGGCGCGGCGCGGCAGCCGCGCGAAGGCATTCAGATCCTGCCCCGCCACCGAGGTCAGCACGTCCCCGTGCATCAGCCCGGCGCCGATCAGTTCCTTGATCACGAAGCCCGGGCCGCCCGCGGCCTGGAACTGGTTCACGTCGGCGCTGCCGTTCGGATACACGCGCGCTAGCAGCGGCACGACCGACGACAACTCGGAGAAATCGCTCCAGTCGATCAGGATGCCGGCCGAGCGCGCCACCGCGACCCAGTGGATCAGGTGGTTGGTCGAGCCGCCCGTCGCCAGCAGCGCCGCCATCGCGTTGACGATGCTGCGCTCGTCCACCATGCGGCCGATCGGCGTGTAGTCGCGCTGCGGAATGATCTTCAGCGCCTGGCGCACCGCCTCGCGGGTCAGCGCCTCGCGCAGGCCGTCATGCGGATGGACGAAGGCCGCGCCCGGCACATGCAGGCCCATCGCCTCGAGCAGCATCTGGTTGCTGTTGGCCGTGCCGTAGAAGGTGCAGGTGCCGGCGCCGTGATAGGCCTGGGACTCGGCCTGCAGCAGCTCGTCGCGGCCGACCTTGCCCTGCGCGTAGAGCTCGCGCACCTTGGCCTTGTCGTTGTTGGACAGCCCCGAGCTCATCGGCCCGGCCGGCACGAACACGCAGGGCAGATGGCCGAAGTGCAGCGCGCCGATCAGCAGCCCCGGCACGATCTTGTCGCAGATGCCCAGCAGCAGCGCGGCATCGAAAACATCGTGGGACAGCGCCACCGCCGTTCCCATCGCGATCGTGTCCCGCGAGAACAGGCTGAGCTCCATGCCCGGCGTGCCCTGCGTCACGCCGTCGCACATCGCCGGCACCCCGCCGGCGACCTGCGCCGTCGCGCCCTGGCGATGCACCTCGTCGCGGATGATCGCGGGGTAGTTCTCGTAGGGCTGATGGGCCGACAGCATGTCGTTGTAGGCCGTCACGATGCCCAGGTGCGGCGCCTTCTCGGCGACGATGCGCAGCTTGTCGTTGGCCGGCATCGCGGCCACCGCATGGGCGACGTTCGCGCAACCGAGGCGCTGCACGCCGCGCTGGCGGCCCGCCATGCGCTCGATCAGGTCCAGATAGCGCTCGCGCGAAGCGGCGCTGCGCGCCTTGATGCGCGCGGTGACGTCCAGAAGCGTCTTGTTCATGCCGACTGCCGATGTAACTCGGCCAGGGTTAGATTGGTAACCATATTACACGCCGACGGGGTCCCGCGGCCCTCCGCAAGCGCTTTCCCAGGTACAAGAGAGTTACGAAAACGCTCACCCACTGCGCGGCAGTCCACGTTCCCGAAGCGCGCCCGCCGCACGACGCCTTCCGCGCTCCGCGCTCCGCTCTCCGCTCTCCGCCTCCGTTCTACGCCCTGCCACCGCTTCGTTGCAGTCAGCCCTGCTGCCGGGACGGGAGGGCATGGGGTTTTGGCGCTGGCCGCCAAGGCCCCATGCCCTCGCGGCCAACGCACCGCCGGTTGCAGTGGGAGTACCCCCCTATGGCAGCATTCCCCCATGATTCACGACCCTTTGGCCGAAGCCCGGCTCGAAGACCTTCCTGCCCACAGTCAAGCGCTGCTGCAAGTGGCGGAGCGTCAATGGGACCGCGAGCACGGCCTGATGATGTTCGCCTATGGCTCGCTGATGTGGAACCCTGGTTTCGAGCCCGCGCAGACGCTGGTGGCGAAGGTCCAGGGTTATCACCGCGCGCTGCGCCTGCGTTCGCTGGTGAACCGGGGCAGCGCGGAGCAGCCGGGGCTGGTGATGACGTTGTTGTCGGGTGGCAGTTGCCGGGGTTTGCTTTACCGCGTGGCGCCGCAGGACAGCGAGGCCACGCTGCATCGTCTGTGGTTGCGGGAGATGGTGGTCGGCACCTACGTGCCGCGGTGGCTGGACTGCCATTGCGCCGATGGCCTGGGCACGCGCAAGGCGCTGGCCTTCACGCTGTCGCGGCGCAGTCCGGGCTGGGTGGGTGACCTCGCCGACGACCGATTGCTGCACATCCTGCGCCACGCGCGCGGGCGCTATGGCACGACCTTGGATTACCTGACGCGCGCCGTGACCTGCCTACGGGAGCACGGCATCCACGACCGCGCGCTGGAGCGCCAACTGGCGCTGGCTCGCGCGCACGGGTTGTGAGGCAACCGGCCGCGTCGGCTTGAGCGTCGGCTTGAGCCGCGGCTCGCCACCGCGAGCCGGCAGGTCTGAGCCGGAGCCGGCCTCGGCCCGTTTCAGCCGCCGAAGCTGCGCATGCCCAGGTCGCTCGGGCGCGGCATCGACGGATCCACCTTGAGCCGCTGCAGGTCCTCGACGGTATCAACGTCGATCAGCACGCCCGGATCGTCGACGTCCACGGCCTGCGCCGGATAACGCGCCAGCAGGCGGCGCGCGCCCTCATCGCCCTGCAGGCTGGTGAGTTCGGAGAAGAGTTCGGCGTTGAAGCCCACCGGATGCCCCCGGCGCCCGCGGTGCTGGGCGTAGGCGATCGGATCGCGTTCGATCGCATCGGCCACCGCGGCCAGGGTGCCGGGTCGCACCATCGGCATGTCGGCCGGCAGGATCAGCCAGCCCGGCGCGTCCCCGGTCGCGGCGACACCCGCCGCGATCGAATGGCCCATGCCCAGCGGCGCCGGACGTCCCAGGCGGTCCTGGTCGGGCAGCACCAGCATGTCGCGCGAGGCCACATGGCGTCGGACCAAAGGCGCCAACGCGGTCGAGGTCACCACGAGCATCGGCAGGCCGGAAGCCATCGTCTGGCGCAGCGTCAGCGCCAGCACGGTGTCCCCGTTCAAGACCTGTTCCAGCTTGTGGCCCTCGCCGCGAAAGCGCTGGCCGCGCCCTGCCGCGAGCACGACGACGGCGGGTCGTCGCTGATTCATGCAAACTTCCTTCTGGTTTGGTCCCGAGTCCCCCCGGCCGCCGCTCTGTGGCACGGCTCCATGCCGGGAAGCATGCCTGCCGGAAGATGGGGCTCGCACCCGGAGTTTCACGAGTGGGAGCTTTACTTAAGGATTCGCCCGATACTCCAAAGGATGGACAAACTCTCCGACCTTCGAAAGAGCTACGAGCGTGACGAGCTCGACGAGCAACTGGCCTCGCCCGAACCGCTGCGCCAGTTCCGCGAATGGCTCCAGCAGGCGCTGGACGCCGGCATCCCCGAACCCAATGCGATGACCCTGGCCACGGTGGGCCCGGACGGCCGGCCGTCCACCCGGATCGTGCTCATCAAGGACATCGAGGAGCGCGGGCTGGTCTGGTACACCAACTACGACAGCCGCAAGGGTCGCGAGCTGGCGGCGCATCCGTTCGCGGCGCTGCAGTTCCATTGGGTCGAGATGGAGCGGGTGGTGCGCATCGAAGGACGGGTCGAGAAGGTCGAGGCCGCGCAGTCGGATGCCTACTTCGCGTCGCGGCCGCTGGACTCGCGGCTGGGCGCCTGGGCGTCGCCGCAGAGCCAGGTGATCTCGTCGCGCGCGGTGCTGGTCGCCAACGCGGCGAAGGCCGCGGCTCAGCATGGGCTGAATCCGGCGCGACCGCCGCACTGGGGCGGGTACCGGCTGGTGCCCGAGCGCTGGGAGTTCTGGCAGGGGCGCAAGTCACGGTTGCATGACCGGCTCGTGTATCGGCTCGAGGACGGCATCTGGGTCCGGGAGCGACTGGCGCCCTGATCCTCTCCTTCCACGTCCGCTGGCCCTCACCCCTGCCCTCTCCCGCAAGCGGGAGAGGGAGTGCGCAACGATGGCCCACCTTCCCCACAAGTGGGAGGAAGTGCGAAGCGCGCCGGTGAAGCTCCCTCTCCCGCTTGCGGGAGAGGGTGGGGGTGAGGGTCGGCGCCCGCGTCAGAACTTGACCTGCAACCCCGCGAACACGCTGCGCCCCGGCAGCGGCGTCAGCTCGCGGATGGTCTGCACGCTGCCGGCGTTGTAGGCCAGCTTGTTGGCCAGGTTGTCCAGCTTCAGGTACCACATCGCGTCCAGGTTGCCGATGTCGAAGTGGCGCGCGATGTTCAAGCGCAGGATCCCGTAACCGGCCGTGGGCGTGTCCAGCGCCGGCACGCGGTCCTGGCGCCTGGCGCCGCGCAATTCCGCCTGGATCAGCCACGGGCCGCGCTCCGCCTGGATCGACAGGCTGGCGCGCACTGGTGCCAGGCGCGGCAGCGGCTCGCCGGTATCGCGGTTGGTGCCGCGCACCAGGTCCAGCGTCGTGCCCAGCGTCAGGCCCCAGCCGGCCACCGCCGGCAGCGGCTGGCGGCCTTCGAGCTCGATGCCATGCATCCGCGCCCGCACGCCGCGGTACAGGTATTCGGGCACGGTCTCGGTGCCGCCGTCCTCCCCGACCAGCTCGACGCTGCGCCCGCTCGCGTCCAGCGCGATGTAGTTCGAGAAGCGCGTCTGGTAGACCTGCAGACTCCATTTGGCCTCGCCCTGCTTCCAGTGCAGCCCCAGGTCGACCGCCTTCGCGCGCTCCAGCCCGAGGTTGACGTCGCCGACCTCGAACGCGCCCGAGGCCACGTGCACGCCGTTGGCGAAGAGCTCATAGAAGGTCGGCGCGCGCTGGCTGCTGCTCAGGTTGCTCGACAGGCTGAAGCCCTGCCCCAGCTCATAGGCGCCGCTCAGCGACAGGCTCTTCGGGCTGAAGCGGCGCGTCACGGGATCGCCGAAGCGCTCCTCGTCACCGCCGGTCGAAGCCACGCTGACGCGCTCGGCGCGCGCGCCCGCCTGCAGGCTCCACGGGCCGGACTTGAACTGCTCGATCAGGAACAGCGCGTTGCTCCGCGTCTTGGTGCCGGGCACCAGCGCCTCCTCGCCGAGCGCGGAGAAGTCGCTCTGGTCCCACTGCCAGCCCAGCACGCCCTGCACCGAGCCCCAGCCGCCCTGGAAGGCCGCATGCGTGGCCTCGACGCGGCTGTCCTTGCCGTCGGATTCGAAGACGGTGCCGATCTCGCCACTGCCCTCCACTTCCTGATGCTTGTAGCGGCTGCTCGCGAACTGCCAGGTCACGCGAGCCAGGCCCGGCAGCGGATCGCGCCACTCGCCGGCGGTGGCCAGGCGCTGGCGTTGCATCTGGATGCGCACGTCGGGCTCGACGGTCACGCCGTATTCGTTGTGGTAGTCCTCGACCGACACGCCGGCATAGCCCTGCGAGAACAGCAGCGAGCCGCCCACCGCGCCGCTGCGGCCGTGGGCGTCGGAGTTGCGCACCCGCGTGCTGGTGCCGTCTTCGCTGGTGAAGCGCGGCACGCGCTGGTCGTCGGCGCGACGGTCGGCGGCATCGACGTGCCAGGCGAACGCGTTGCTGCCGCCGTCGAGCACCACTGCCCCGCCGCGCTCATCGGACGCGCCGCCCAGGCGCAGCTCGGCCACGCCGTTCAGGCCCGGCTGGGCCAGGCGCGGGATGCGATTGTCGATCGCGTTGACGACGCCGCCGATCGCGTTGCCGCCGTACTGCAGCGCCGCCGCGCCGCGCAGCACCTCGACCCGCGTCAGCACCAGGGGATCGACCGGCAGCGCATGGTCGAAGCTCAGGCTGGAGGCGTCGACCGAGGCGCCGGAGTTGCTCAGCATGCGGACGCGGTCACCGTCCAGGCCCCGCATCGTCGGGCGGTTGCTGTTGGGACCGAAGTAGGTCGAGCCCACGCCGGCCAGGCCGTCCAGCGTGTCGCCCAGGCTCGCGCCGCGCTTGAGGGTCAGCGCGTCGCCGCTCAGCGCCTGCACCGGCGCGGCGAGCTCGCGCTGGCTCAGCGGGTTGCCGGTCACGACGACGACGTCGAGCTTGTGCTTGTGCGCGCGAGCCGCGCCGCCGGCGGCGGTGTCGGCGTTGGCGGCGTCACCTGTGGGAGCGGCGGCATCGGCGGTCGACGCGACGGGGGCCTGCTGGGCCCAGGCGGTGCCGGCGCCCAGCGCGAGGGCCAGGGAAATGGGAGACAGGAGGAACGGGAAACGGAGCTTGTTGGCCATGAGGACACTCTCGAGCGCCGGCGGTCGAGCACCGCGGCGCGATCAGATGCTGGTGGGGATCCCGCGGGCGCGAACGCCAGCGCCGAGGCGAAGGCCGGGCGCGCCGGCGTGCGGCGCACGGCCCCGTCGAGGGGGCGTGGCGCGCAGCGCGGAACGGCGCGAGCACGGCGCAAAGCGGCGCAAGAACGTCGAGGAACGACGCCGAAGCGACGCTGAAAGGACGCGGGAAAGATCGACGGAGGTGTCAGGCGCGCGGCGGACCGCGCGCGCCCTTGCGCCACAGCTGGGCCAGCGCCGCGTCATGCGGCGCGTCCACTTCGACCGGGAGGTCCGGCGACGGTGCGGTCCAGGCGAAGGCCTGGGCGACCGGCCCCAGCGCATGGCTGAGCTGGTCGAGCAACTGGCAGTCCGGCGTGCCGGCCGCATGGCCGAAGCTGGGCGCGGGCGTGTCCTCGCCCGCCGCCTGCGCGATCGCGATGGCGATGCGCGAGGGATGGCCGGCCGCCCCGTGCAGGCTGCGGTGCACCAGGCCGAGCGCCTGGAAGCCGAGCACCGCCGCCACGCACAGCCAGATCCACCAGCGCTGCTGGCGGGTCCGGAGGGTCGCGGTGGGGCGATGCATCGGCATGGGGTCCGTCGTGGGCGCGTTCAGCGCGCCGCGGGCACGGCCTGCGTGACGCGGTAGAACATGCCGTAGGGGTCGTCGTTGACGACCGCCATCTGGCCTTCGACGGTCACGACCTCCAGCGTGTAGCGCACCGGCGTCTTGCTGCGCACTTCCACCAGGCCTTCGGGGCCGGCGGGCACGCAGAAGGAGCAGCTCGTCGGCACCGACGACAGCAGGAAGTGGCTCTGCTTGTCGCCCGGCTCGAGCGGCATCATGAAGCCCTGGATCTTCACGGTGCGCTTGTCCAGCGCGAGCACGCCGGAGGGAAAGGTCGGGATGACCTTGCTCTTGTCGGCCTTGACCGTGACCGAGGACAGCAGCTTCCAGCTGACGACGCCCTCAACTTCCTGCAGCGGCTTGAAGGGGCTGCGGGGATCGTGGTAGCCGGGGCCCGAGCCCATCGGGATCGCGGTGCCCGGCGAGGACGCCTGGGCCTGGGCGGGATCGGCGGCGACGAAGGTGGCCGCCGCCATGCCGATCGCCACGCAGGCGAGCGCGCTTGCCGGAAGGCGCGGCATGGCGATGGCGATGACGGTTCGTGAGGACATCGGGCGTCGGGGCGTCGGGGCGTCGGCGTGAACGCGGCGTCGGCGCCGCGTGAAACGCGACATTGTGCCTCGCCTGGCCCCCTCTACTCGCCTCGCCGATTCGCGACGCGCTGCGCCGAGCCGATCGCGTGGGGGCGCAGCGCTCGCCCCACTGCCCGCCGCTTGCGGTCCGTCGGTCAACGCGGCGTCTGCAGCAGCTCCGTCACGTCGAGCCGGTAACCGCGCCAGGCCGGCCAGGCCGCCGCGATCAGCGCCAGGCCCAGCGCGAGCGCCGGTACCAGCGCCTCCCAGGCCGAGACCCAGGCGCCGGAGATCCGCACCGACTGCTGCTGCGCGAGCACCGCGCCGAGCACGGCCGCGAAGCCATGGGCGAGTCCGAGCGCCAGCAGCGTCGCGAGGGACGCCAGCATCAGCGCCTCCAGCGCGATCAGGCCGGCGACCCGCGCCGGCGTCGCACCGAGCATCCGCAGCATCGCGAGGTCGCCCTGGCGCTCGCGCACCGCGTGCAGCAGCGCCACCAGCACCGACAGCGCCGCCGCCAGCAGCAGCACGCCGCCGAAGCTCCGCAGCACGTCCACGCCCACCCCGACCATGCTCAGCAGCCGCGCGGTCTCCAGCGCCGGCACCGAGGCCTGCAGCCCCGCCTGCGCGTTGACCCAGCGCGGCAGCATCACCGCGGCCAGCGGACTGCGGTAGCGCACCAGCACCATGCTGACCTCGAGCGCGGCGTCCGCATGGCCCCCGGTGTGCTCGTGCTCGTGCTCGTGCTCGTGGTCCGCGGCGTGGTCGTGATCCTCCGCGCGGTCGCTGGCGTGGTCGCGGTCGCTGGCGCGGTCGTCGTGGCCCCTACCCTTCGAGTCGTGGGCCGACTTCACCGCGTGGCCATGCGCCGCATGGGCCTCCCAGACCGAGGCCAGGTCCGTCAGCACCAGCCGGTCGACCACACCGCCCGTCGGGGCCAGGACGCCGGTCACTTCATAGGGCTGCTCGTGTTCCTCGCCGCCACCGGCCAGGCCGTGCGTGCCGTGGAACCGGTCGCCCGGCTTCAGCCCGGACTGGCGCGCCGCCTCGGCGCCCAGCACCGCCTGCATGGGCCCGGTCCAGCGCCGGCCCTGCGCGAGCTCCAACTGGTAGAGCGCCAGGTAGTCCGCGGTGGTACCGACGATGCGATGGCCGCGGAAGCTGTCGCCCAGCGAGATCGGCACCGCCTGCGCCACCAGCGGTTGCGCCTTCAACTGCGAGACAGTGGCCAGCGGGATGTTGCCCGTCGACTGGTCCAGGTGGAACACACCCGCCAGCAGGATCTGCATCGGACTGCCCTTGGCACCGACGACCAGGTCGATGCCGCCGAGATCGCGCCGAAGGCCTTGCTCCAGCTGCTCGCTGACCAGCACGACGAAACCGATCGCGGCCAGGCCCAGGCTCAGCAGCATCAGGTTGAGCGCCGTCAGCATCGGGCGCGCCCAGAGGTATCGCCACGCCAGGCGCGGCAGGCTCAGCGGGGACCGGCTCATGGGGTGGCGCACGACGTCGGCGGCGGCATCGTCGCGCCCATGCGCGTGAGCCTCAACCGTTGCAGCGCCGGCCACTCGCTCCAGGCGGCCTCGATCCGGGCGTCATGCGAGGCGATCACCAGGCTGGCGCCGTGTTCCGCCGCCACGCGACGCAGCAGCGCCAGCGTGGCGTTGCAGGCCTCGTCGTCGAGGTTGGCGGTGGGCTCGTCGGCGAGCACGAAACGCGGTGCCCGCAGCAACGCCCGCGCCAATGCCACGCGCTGCGCCTGGCCCTGGCTGAGCGCATGCGGACGTCGGTCCAGCAGTGGCGCGATGCCCAGCTCGGCCAGCAGCGCCGCGATCCGGGCCTCGTCCGGCTTGAGCCCGGCGGCGACGTAAGGCAGCGCGAGGTTGTCGCGCACGCTCAGCGATGCGCTCAGGTGCAGGCGCTGCGGCACGAAGCCCAGATGGGTGCCGCGCCAGGCGTCCCGCGCGGCCGGCGCGAGCGCGCCGACCTCCACCCCGTCCATCGCCAGGCGTCCCGCCGTCGGCGTCAGCAGTCCGGCCATCAAGGCGAGCAGCGTGCTCTTGCCGCTGCCCGACGCGCCGCGCAGCAGCAGGTGAGCGCCGCGCGGCAACTCGAAGTCGGGAAAGTGCAGGTCGGCCGCGGCGGACGCCCCGTAGCGGAAGCGCAGCCCGTGGCTCGCGATCAGCGCGGCGGCGTCCGTCGACGCCATCAGCCGGCCGCCTCGTCCTTCAGCAGCTCCTTGAACTTCTTCGCGAACTTGTCGACCTTGGGCGCGACGACGAACGCGCAGTAGCCCTGCTCCGGGTGATTGGCGAAGTAGTCCTGGTGATAGGCCTCGGCGGGCCAGTAGTTCTGCTCGGGCTGGACCTCGGTGACGACCTTGCCGCCATGGGCGCGCTGCGCCTCGTCCAGCACCTGCCGGATCACGCCGAGCTGCTCGGGCCGCGTGTAGTAGATGCCGGAGCGGTACTGCGTGCCGACGTCCGCGCCCTGGCGGTTCAGCGTCGTCGGGTCGTGGATGGTGAAGAACACTTGCAGCAGGTCCTCGAGGTTGACGACGCGGGTGTCGAAACGCACCCGCACGACCTCGGCATGACCGGTGTTGCCGGAGCAGACCTGCTCATAGTTGGGCTGCGTCACCTGGCCGTTGGTGTAGCCGGACTCGACGCCCAGCACGCCCTTGACGCGCAGGAACACCGCCTCGGTACACCAGAAGCAGCCGCCTCCGAGGGTGATCAGGTCCTCGCCGGCCGGCAGGGAAACGGGATTCGGAGTGGTCGTCATGGCAGGTCCTCAAGGCTGGCGGGAAGTCGTCCCGCGACAGGCGGATTCAGATCGGGCGCGCGCCCCGGAAATCAAGCCCGCCAGCATAGGCGAGCGACGCCCGCTCACTGTGCGCTGAGCGCCAGATCCACGCGCGGCTGCCAGGGCTTGTCCTTGTCGGCGCCGCGCTCGTCGTCCTTCGCGTGCAGCTTCGGCGAGGCCAGGAACATGCGCGCGTTCGGCACGCCGCGCTCGATCAGCGCATCCCGCACCGCGACCGCCCGCTGCAGCGCCAGCTCCCGCAGCTGCTCGTCGGTAACGGTGTAGCTGTCCATCAGCAGCTCGCGCATCTGCTCGGCCGGGATGTCCTTGGTCAGGCCGACGAAGTTCCGCGGCTTGTTGGGCAGCTTGGCGTTGTCGTAGACGACCTTGAGCAGGCGCGCGCGCTGGGTTTCGTCCAGCGTCACCGGCGCGTCGGTCGCGGCGGAAGCCGCCGGCGCCGGGCCCGCTGCCTGTGTCACCGCCGCCCGCCGCAATTCGCGACGCCGCTCCGCGAGCAGCGCGTCCTCGAGCCGCGCCGCCTGGGCCGCGCGGCGCTCGCCGGCCGGATCCACCCAGCCGGTGATGCTCAGCTGCAGCGCCGGGCGGTCCGCCAGCACCCGGGTCAGAGGCTCGAGCTTCTTCGCCGCGTCCGGCTGCAGCGCGGCCGTGCCGGGCTGGAATTCGAGCTGGCTCATCTCCGCCCCACCGCCGCCGGACAGCAGCGAGAACGGCGACATCAGCGCCTTGGTCAGCAGGTTGACGATGAGCTTGACGACCAGCCCGCCGACGCTGAACTCCGGATCGTTGAGCGAGCCGCTGACCGGCAGGTTGACGTCGATCACGCCGTCCCGGTCCTTGAGCAGCGCCACCGCCAGCTTGACCGGCAGCTTGGTCGCGGTCGGGCTGTCGATGCGGTCGCCGAAGGTCAGCTGGTTGAGCACGATCTTGTTGTCGGCCTGCAGCCGGCCGCCCGGCTCGATCTCGTAATGCACGCGCGTCGAGAGCTTGCCGCGCTCGATCGCATAACCGGCGTACTTGCCGGCATAGGGCGACAGCGGCGCGAGCTCGATGTCGGTGGCGCTGGCGGTGATGTCCAGCGCCAGCGGCGCCCCGCTCGGGTTCAGGCGGCCGCTGATGTCCAGCAGCCCGGTGCCCTCGACCTTGCCCTTGAGCTGCAGCGGCGCCATCTCCGCCGAGCCCGCCGAGAACGCGCCCAGCGTGCCGGTCAGTTCGCTGAGGTTGGCGCTGTAGTTGGGCTTGATGAACCGGTCGTTGAAATCGACCTTGCCGCCGTTGAGCCGGGTCTCGGCGATGCTGAGCCGCAGCGGCGGCTGCCCGGCGGCGGACGAGGCGCCGGTCGCCGGCGCGGGCGCCGAGGTGGCCTGCGCCACGGTCGCCGCCACCGGGGCCGAGGCCGCCGCCGTGCCGGCCACGGCGGCCACCGCCTGCCCCTGCTCGGTCTGGTTCAGGTCGCGCAGGTTGAGGCGCCCCTGCTCGTTGACGATCAGCCGGGCGTAGAACTCGTCGAGCACCGCCTGCTGGATCTTCAGGTCCGGCGTGCCGCCCGCCGCGAGCGCCAGGCGCAAACCACCCAGCTTCAGCCCCTGCCAGCTCAGCAGTTCCTCGGCCGAGCGCCGCCGGCCGTCCTGCAGCCGGGCCTGGCGCAGACGCAGGTCGGCGATCAGCAGGTCGCCGCCAGCCGTGACCGACGGCCCCTTGGGCGTCTCGGCCAGTTCGAAGCTGCCGCGCATCGAGCCCTCGGCCCGCTGCAGGTGGATGCCGATCGACGGATCGAGGTAGGGATCGGCCCAGTGCAGCGGCAGGTGCTCGGCGCTGAGCTTGCCGGACAGCTTCAGCGGCGCCAACGCCAGTTGGCCGTCCCAGCGGAACTTCGGGACCTCGCGCTGGTTGCGCCGCGTGGCGTCGGGCCGGCGCAGGGTGGCGCTCAGCTGGACCGGCATGGGCTTGCGCAACTGCCGCCCGTCCCACTCGAGGCCGGAGAGCTTCAGCGCCAGCTCCTGCAGGCCGATCGGCCGGGCCGGTTCGTCGTCGAGCACGTGCGTGGCCAGGTCCAGCAGCGTCGCGCTGCCGCCCTCGACGGTGACCTCGGCGACCTGCGCCGTCCACGGCGCGGGGACCGACGCGGCTGCCACCTCGCGGTGCTCGGGCGCATCCAGCGTCAGGCGGTCGCCCCGCGTTTCTGGCACGCGCTGGCGCGAGGCCGTCGCGGCACCCGCGCCCTGGGACGGCGCCGACGGGCCCATCCAGGCCTCCCAACTCCATCGGCCCGCCTTGTCGCGCCCCAGATGCGCCTGCGGCGCCACCAGCGCCAGCTTGCCGGCGCTGAGCCGGCGGCTGTCCAGGGCCAGCTCCGCCTGGTCCAGGCTCAGTTGCTTGAGCGCCAGCACCGGCTGCTTGCCGTCAGCGATCTCCACGCCGTCCAGGCTCAACCCCTTCAGCGACAGCTTGACGTCCTCGCCCCCGGGACCGGCGCGCACGGTGCCCTGCGTCGCGAATCGGCCGCGCACGGCCAGCGGCGTCGCCGCCTTCAGGTAAGGGGCGAGCCCGTCCAGCGCCAGTTCCTTCACGGCCCAGTCCAGCGCGATGCCGGCCGCGCCGACCTGGCCCTTGCCGGCGACCGTCGCGGGCGACGCCGCGCCGTCGGCGCCCAGGGTGGCAGAGATCTCGACCGGCGCCGCCTTCGCCGCCAGCGGCCAGTTCAGCCCGCTGCCGGTCACGCTCAGGGCGTCCACCCGCCAGCGGGCGGCCGGACGCAGCGTCTCATCGGTCCAGCCGACACGGCCGCCCTCCAGCGCCAGGCGCTGGACGCCGACGCGCCACGGCACCGCGGCGGTTCTCGAGGCACCGGCCGCCGAGGCCGACGCTGCGGTCGCCAACGGCTTCGGCGCGGGCGCCGGAGGTTTCGGCTCCGGGGCCGCCGGCATGTCCGGCAGCCACAGCCGGCCTTGCGCGTCCCGCCCCATCAGCAGCTCGGGCTGTTTCAAGGTGACCGCGCCCAGCATCACCTGCCGCTTCAGCGGCTGGACGTCGGCCAGGTCGACGGTCAGCGCCTGCCAGCGCAGCCAGTCCGCCCAGGCGCCGTCGCCGGCGCCACGCTGCAGCGACAGGTCGCGCAGCGCGGTGCGGCCGCTGATCTTGACTTCGGGCGCCTGCCCGGGCGGCTGCTTGAAGTCGAGCGTCAGCTGCGTGTCGAGCCGCCCCTGCGCCAGGCGCATCGGCAGCGACTTGGGCCAGTAGGCGCGATAGGCCGACAGGTCCAGCGCATCGAGCTTGACGGTCATGCTCGCGCTGCGGGTGTCCGCGAACGGCTGCGCCTGGCCTTCGCTCTGGAATCCCACGCCGTTCAACTGCCCGGACAGGCGCGGTTGCACATGCACCTCGACATCCGCGTCGAGCGTCGACAGGAAGGGGATGCCCAGGTGCAGCGCCTTGAGCTCATGGACCATGCCGGCGGTCCGGTCGTCCAGGCGGAATTCGCCGTCGGTCAGTTCGATGTTGTAGAGCGCCGCCTCGGCCGGGCCGTCGTCCGGCGACGGCGGCGTCTTCGGCGCCCCGGCCAGCCGGGCGAGGATGTCGTCCAGGTCGGTCTTGCCGTCCGGCAGCAGCGCGACGCGTCCGCGCGGCGCCTCCACCGTCAGCGAAGACAGCACCGGCGCCAGGTGCCAGAGCGAGCGCGGCGACAGGGCCGCCCGGACACGACGAACCTCCAGCAGCGGCGGCGCCTGCGCCGCGGGGCCGGCGATCTTCAGGTCCTCCAGCGTCAGCGCCAGCCGCCACGGCGTGAAGCTCGCGCGGCCGAGCGTCACCGTCCGGCCGAGTTGCTCCGTCGCGATCCGCACGCCCGCCCGTTCGATCCACATCGGCAATGCCACCCACGCGACCAGCAGCAGGGCCACGAGGAACAGCACCAGGCCCACGAGCGCGCGCAGGACGCGCCGGGGCCAGACGGGAAGAGCGGAGAAGAACACGGGCGCAGCCGGCAGGGACCGGTCGAATCGTCAAGGAAGCTGATTATGCTGGCGGGCCTCAACACCTGACACCCATCCCCGGCTCCCGATGAACGACCTGATACACGCGGTCGCTGCCTTCCTCCTGCCACCCACCGGCGCCTTTCCGCTGCTGCTGCTCGCCTGGTGGCTGCGGCATCGCCGGCGGTGGTTGTCGGGCGCGCTCTTCGCGGCCGGGCTGGTCGCGGTCTGGGTCGGCAGCACCGAACTGGGCGCACTGTGGCTGCAGCAGCGCCTGCTCGGCCCGCAGCAGGCGGTGCAGATCCAGCGGCTCCAGGACATCCCGCCGCGGGAAAGCGTCATCGTCGTGCTCGGCGGCGGCGCCCGCCGGCTGATGCCGGAGTACGGCAGCGCGCAGCTCAAGCCGGCGTCGATCGAACGGCTGCGCTACGGCATCTGGCTCTCGCGCCGCACCGGCATCCCGCTGATCTTCACCGGCGGCACGCCGCGCGACGAGCCCGGGGACCGCATGACCGAGGCCGCGCTGGCCGAGCGCACCGCGGCGCAGGAGTTCGGTTTCAAGCTCGCCGCGAAGGAGGATCGCGCCACCGACACCCGCGAGAACGCGCGCTACACCGCCGAGCTGCTCCGCGGCCAGCCCGTGCGCCGCGTCGTGCTGGTCACGCACGACGTCCACATGCGCCGGGCGCTGCGTGCCTTCCGGGAGGAACTGCCGCCCGGGGTCGAACTGGTGCCAGCGCCCATGGGCCTGGCGCTGTCCGGGTTCGAATGGCGCGACCTGCTGCCGTCGCAGGACGGCACCGCCCGCGCGCGCTACCTGGGCTACGAATGGCTGGGCTACCTGGCCGGCCATTGACTTGGCCATCCACCGAGCCAGGGCCGGGATCCCGCAGCCACCCCAAATAGAAACCCCCTCCGCGCCGGGCATCCCGGACGGGAGGGGGTGGGCGGACCAGCCGCCTTTGGGGCTCCGCGGCGATCTGCCGCAGGGCTCCTGGCGCGCAGAGACTGCGCCAGAGGAAGTGCCGGAAAGGCTTGACAACCTTAGGTGGGCCATCCGGCCTATTCAAGCCGCGCCCCCTAGGAATCAGGACATTCCTAGCCCCCGAACAAACGCTGATAGAGATCCGCCGCGCGGGCCTTGTGCTCGGCCGGCATCTCGATGACGCGCCCCCACTCGCGACTGGTTTCGCCCGGCCATTTGTTGGTCGCGTCCAGGCCCATCTTCCCGCCCAGTCCGCTGACCGGCGAGGCGAAGTCCAGGTAATCGATCGGCGTGCCCTCGACCAGCGTCGTGTCCCGCACCGGATCCATGCGGGTCGTGATCGCCCAGATCACGTCCTGCCAGCTGCGGATGTCCACGTCCTCGTCCACGATCACGATGAACTTGGTGTACATGAACTGGCGCAGGTAGCTCCACAGGCCGAACATCAAGCGCTTCGCATGGCCCGGGTACGCCTTCTTGATCGAGATCACCGCCATCCGGTAGCTGCAGCCCTCCGGCGGCAGGTAGAAGTCGACGATCTCCGGGAACTGCTTCTGCAGGATCGGAACGAACACCTCGTTCAGCGCCACGCCCAGCACCGCAGGCTCGTCGGGCGGCTTGCCGGTGTAGGTCGAGTGGTAGATCGCGCCGTCGCGCTGGGTGATGCGGTTCACCTCGAACACGGGGAACCAGTCCTGCTCGTTGTAATAGCCGGTGTGGTCGCCGTAGGGCCCCTCCAGCGCGTGCAGGTAGCCGCCCTTCTCCTTGAGCGGGATGCCGTCCTCGCTGTGGCCGGTGAAGCCGGGCGCCGCCGGCGGGATGTGCCCCTCCAGCACGATCTCCGACGTCGCGGGCACCTGCAGCATCCGGCCGGCCTCGCCGACCTGCGTGTCGGCGACCTCCGTCCGCGAGCCGCGCAGCAGCCCGGCGAACTGGTATTCGGACAGGGTGTCCGGCACCGGCGTCACCGCCCCGAGCGTCGTCGCCGGGTCCGCGCCCAGCGCCACCGCGATCGGGAAAGGCTGTCCCGGATTCGCGATCGCGAAGTCGCGGAAATCAAGGGCGCCGCCGCGATGCGCCAGCCAGCGCATGATCAGCTGCCGCCGGCCGATCAACTGCTGTCTATAGATACCCAGGTTCTGGCGCAGCCGGGGGTTGGCGATCCGCTGCGGTCCGCGCGTCACCACCAGCCCCCAGGTCAGCAGTGGGCCGACGTCGCCTGGCCAGCAGGTCTGGATGGGCAGCTGCTTGAGGTCGACGTCCGCGCCCTCGACCACCTGTTCCTGGCAGACCGGCCGCTTGACCAGCGCCGGCTTCATGTCCCACAGCGCCTTGCCCATCTGCGCCAGCTTGCCCAGGTCGCGCATGCCGCGCGGCGGTTCCGGCTCCTTGAGCGTCGCCAGCAACTGGCCGACCTCCCTCAATTGGGTGGTCGACTCCGCGCCCATGCCCAGCGCCACCCGGCGCGGCGTGCCGAACAGGTTGGCCAGCACCGGCGTGCGATGGCCGGTGGGCCGCTCGAACAACAAGGCCGGCCCTTCCGCCCTCAGCACCAGGTCGCTGAGGGCCGTCATCTCCAGCACCGGCGACACCGGATCGGTCACCCGACGCAGTTCCCCCATGCCTTCCAAAGCGCCCACAAAATCACGCAGATCTCGGTACTTCATAACCAAAAGTTTTGATGAACAAGGCCCATACTATTGACGGGTTATTGTTGATCCATAGAATCGCGCCCTGCCCTGGCCCCCAGGGTTATCCCGGTCTTCGCCTTGGGACGGCGAAACCGGTCCGCTGCCAATGGACGCTGGATCGCCCGTCTGTCGCGCCAAGCGCCCGGAGCCCTCTGAGAGCCCTCCGAGCCGCCGACAACGCCCGAACCGGCCCATTATCGCCACCCCCAAGGGTGCGTCGGACGAGTGAACGCGATCTGCGACTCGTCCCGCACACACCGGGCGTGGTCGGAGAAAGGAGTCGCATGACAGCGCGTTCGGACCTGCTATCCCTCCCCCGCCAGGCGCGTGCCGCCCTGGTGCTGTTCATCAAGGACATCGGCCAGGGTTTGCTGGTCGTCAGCCACAACACGCTCGCACTGGTGGGCTTCGCCGTCGTCGCCGTCGGGCTGGTCTTCGCCAGCCAGGCCGACCTGCGCCAGCAACTGGAAGGCCAGGTGCTGGGCTGGCTCAACGCCCGCCACGAGGCGCGCGTCGAGGCTTCCGGCGACGTGCTCGCGCTGATGGCCGAGCCCGAGGCGATCACCCGCGCCACCGCGGTCGACCCCAAGGAGCTGACCCGCCAGCAGGCGCTGGTCGCCAACTACCTGGCGCGCCGCTACCGCGTCGCGCCCGAGCCGGTCAGCCGCCTGGTCAAGGAAGCCTGGGACGTGGGCCAGCGCGCGCGCGTCGATCCCACGCTGATCCTGTCGATCATGGCGATCGAATCGGGCTTCAACCCCTTCGCCCAGAGCGCCGTCGGCGCGCAGGGCCTGATGCAGGTGATGACGCGCGTCCACGACGACAAGTACGAGGCCTTCGGCGGCAACCTGGCCGCGTTCGACCCGATCACCAACCTGCGCGTCGGCGTGCAGGTGCTCAAGGAATGCATCCAGCGCGCCGGCAGCCTTGAGGAAGGCCTGCGTCGTTACGTCGGCGCCACCAACCTGCCCGACGACACCGGCTACGCCGCCCGCGTGCTGGCCGAGCAGGACCTGCTCAAGGCGGTGGTCCAGGGCCGCAACGTCAGCCCGTCCGCCCCGCGTCCGATCCGCGAGCCGGCCTCGGCGCCGGCCACCGGCGGCGAGCAGGTCGCGATGACCGCCGTGATGCGCTGACCCAGCCACCGCGCCTCGAACGAACGGGTTCCTCGGAACCCGTTTTTTCATTGGCGCGTCGGCGTGCCTCCAGCCAGGAACAATGTCACGACCCGCGCCGTGCCCCGCTCCGGTGCGGCTACACTGCACGCTTCGCGCAACTGGCGATCAGGGCGCCCTGACCGGTGATGATTCCTTCACCGCGCAGGCGTCGCCCGAGGTGGGTCACCACCGGGAAGCGCGAACGGCCGGGGCCTCCTCCGGCTGTCCGTGCCGTTCGCCTGGGCCGCCGTCGTTCCGGCATCCGTCGCCGCATCGCGTCCCGCGATCGCGCCGATGCGCCGCCGGGCGGGCGGCGCCAACCCTTGAGCCGACATCAATCATGTTTGACCGCACCCAACAGACCCTCGCCAACGTCGACGCCGAAGTCTTCGCCGCCATCCAGCAGGAGAACCAGCGGCAGGAAGAACACATCGAGCTGATCGCCTCGGAGAACTACACCTCGCCGGCGGTCATGGCCGCGCAGGGCAGCCAGCTGACCAACAAGTACGCCGAGGGCTATCCCGGCAAGCGCTACTACGGCGGCTGCGAATACGTCGACGTCGTCGAGCAGCTGGCGATCGACCGCCTCAAGCAGCTCTACGGTGCCGAGTTCGCCAACGTGCAGCCCAACAGCGGCTCGCAGGCCAACCAGGGCGTGTTCTTCGCGCTGCTGCAGCCCGGCGACACCATCATGGGCATGAGCCTGGCCGAAGGCGGCCACCTGACCCACGGCATGGCGCTGAACATGAGCGGCAAGTGGTTCAACGTCATCTCCTACGGCCTGGACGCCAAGGAGGAGATCGACTACGACGCGATGGAAGCGCTGGCGCGCGAGAAGAAGCCCAAGCTGATCATCGCGGGCGCCTCGGCCTACTCGCTGCGCATCGACTTCGAGCGCTTCGGCCGGATCGCCAAGGAGATCGGCGCCTACTTCATGGTCGACATGGCGCACTACGCCGGCCTGATCGCCGCGGGCGTCTACCCGAACCCGCTGCCGCATGCGGACGTGGTGACCTCGACGACGCACAAGAGCCTGCGCGGCCCGCGCGGCGGCATCATCCTGACCAACGACGAAGCGATCGCCAAGAAGATCAACTCGGCGATCTTCCCCGGCATCCAGGGCGGTCCGCTGATGCACGTCATCGCCGGCAAGGCGGTGGCCTTCAAGGAAGCGCTGTCGCCGGAATTCAAGGCCTACCAGCAGCAGGTCGTCGCCAACGCCAAGGTGCTGGCGCAGACGCTGATCGAGCGCGGCCTGCGCATCGTCTCCGGCGGCACCGAGAGCCACGTGATGCTGGTGGACCTGCGTCCGAAGAACCTGACCGGCAAGGAAGCCGAGGCCATCCTGGGCGCCGCCCACATGACCTGCAACAAGAACGGCATCCCCAACGACCCGCAGAAGCCGATGGTCACCAGCGGCATCCGCCTGGGCACGCCGGCGATGACCACCCGCGGCTTCAAGGAGGAGCAGGTCCGCGCGACCGCCCACCTGATCGCCGACGTGCTGGACAACCCGCATGACGAGGCCAACCTGGCCCGCGTGCGCGACAAGGTGGCCGAACTGACCCGTCAGTTCCCGGTCTACCGCTGAGCGGAGCCTGCGGCGCATGCGTTGCCCCTTCTGCGGTCACGGCGACACGCAAGTCTCGGAGACCCGTGAATCGGATGAAGGCGACGTGGTGCGTCGCCGCCGGCGCTGCCAGTCCTGCGACAAGCGCTTCACGACCTACGAGCGCGCGGAGATCGCGCTGCCCATGGTCGTGAAGAAGGACGGCACGCGCGCCGACTTCGACATGGGCAAGCTGCGCGCGTCGATGACGCTGGCGCTGCGCAAGCGTCCCGTCAGCATCGAGCAGATCGACGCCGCGCTGGAACGCATCCAGGAGAAGCTGCTGAGCAGCGGCGCCCGCGAGATCCCGTCGACCAAGCTCGGCGAGCATGTGATGCGCGAGCTCAAGCGCATCGACAAGGTCGCCTACGTGCGCTTCGCATCGGTGTACCGCTCGTTCGAGGACGTCGACGAGTTCCGGCAGCTGATCCGGGACATCTAAGCCCCCCCCAAAAGCCGGCCCCCTTCAGCGGGCCGGCTTTTCCCCCCTGAAGGCGAAGCGCCGCGACGCGCGTCTCCCTAGAGTTCCTGCAACTCTTCCGGAGACCGACGTGCCCACTGCCCTTCCCCTCCCTCTTCCCGTCCCCGCCCTTCCCGTGCCCGCATTCCGCGATGGCCCTGTGCCACCGGGCGACGGTCGCGGCTTCAGCCTGATCGAGTTGCTCGTGTCGATCGCGATCGTCGCGCTCGCGGCGATGCTCGCCGGCCCCGACCTGCGCGACTGGCTCTGGCGCCAGCGGCTCGTCAACAGCGCGCAGGCCGTCCTCGGCGACCTTCAGCTGGCACGCAGCGAGGCCATCCAGGGCGCGCGCAACGTGATCCTGCGCTTTGGCGGCGACGAGTCCCCGGTGACCGGCAGCGGACGCTGCTACGTGCTGCACACCGGTCCCCTCGGCGGCTGTGGCTGCCGGATGGACACCCCGCCGGTCTGCGATGCTGGCGCCCAGGCCATCAAGCAGATGCGCTGGACACGAGGCCGCGGCCAGCCGGAGGTGGTGTCCAACGTGCCGTCGATGCTCTTCAGCGGCCGCCAGGGCACCGTGTCGGTGAGCGGCACGGTCGAGGTCCGCATGGAAGGCATCGGCGCGATCCGCCACATCGTCAGCCTGACCGGTCGCGTGCGCAGTTGCGCGGCCGACGGCACCGCGAGCCGCCTGCCGAGGTGCGCATGAGGACGCGGGGCTTTTCGTTGATCGAGATCGTGATCGTGCTGGCGATCCTGGCCGTCCTCGCCGTGCTGACGCTGCCGAGTTTCCGCGAGCACGTCCTGAAGGGACGGCGCGCCGAGGCGCGGGAGGCCTTGCTGGCGCTCCAGCTGGCGCAGGAGCGCTTCAGGTCCGGCCACCCTCGTTATGCCGACCGGCTGGAGGACCTGGCGCAGTCGCCGTTGACGCGCAGCAGCCTCTACCGGCTGCGCATCGCGCAGGCGGACGCGACGCGCTACACGCTCGAGGCCATCGCGCAGGGCAGCCAGACCGGGGACCGCCGGTGCCAGGTATTGACACTCCGGCTGGAGGCCGGCGCCATCCACACCTCGGGCCTGGACGCCGGGGGCGCCGAACAGGCCGACGCCTGCTGGCCGCGCTGAAGGGGGCAAACGCATGTCCGCTCATCGTCACCCTCCGCTGCAGCCCCTTGCGTCGCGAAATGCGCGGGGCATCGCGCGCGGCTTCACGCTCGTCGAACTGCTGGTCGGATTGGCCATCAGCCTGATGCTGATGGCGGGCGCCTTCACCATGGCCGGCCTTCAAGTCGGCGCCCATCACCGGTTGCTGCTGGAGCTGCAGGTCCAGCAGGAGCTGCGCGCCACCGCGGAGCTGATCCTGCGCGACCTGCGCCGTGCCGCCTTCTGGGACCGCCCGCAGGAGGCGCTGTGGCAGGCCGATGCCCCCGCGCCGGTCCGCAACCCCTACGCCGACCTCGACGTGGGAGAAGCCGGCACGCGCGTGACCTACAGCTTCTCCCGGGACGGCAGTTCGGCCGGCGGGACCGGCGTCCGGGAGGTCGCCGGGTTCCGCTGGAGCGAGGGCCGCATCGACCAGTTGGTCGCGGGCCGCTACCAGCCGCTGACCGATCCGGCGCTGCTGCGCGTGCGCGCCTTCGACCTGCGGGTCGACTCGCAGGCGAAGTCGCTGGGGGACGCCTGCGCACGCGCCTGCTCGCCGGGATCGCCGCCGGCCGGGCCACCTCCAACCGACCGTGGCAGCGATGGGGGTGGCAGCGGTGCGAGTGGCGGTGTCGGCAGCGACGCGCCCGCTTGTGGCCCCGCGATCCTGACCCGCCTCGTCGAACTCGTGCTCGACGCCGAGGCCGTTCACGATCACCGGGTCCGTCAACAGCTGACGGTGCGTGGCCTCGTGCGCAACGACGCGCTCGCGGGAGACTGCCCATGACCCGGCGCCTGCAACGCGGACTCGGCACGCTGGCGATGTGCGTCGTGCTGCTTGGCGTACTGGCGCTGGGTGCCGCCTGGGCCACGCGCCAGTTGACGACGGCCGAGCGCGTGGCCGCCAATGACCACCGCGCCGCCACCGCCTTCGAGGCGGCCGAGGCCGGCATGGCCTGGGCGATCGCGATGCTCAACGGCGGCCATGTGGACGACAGCTGCCGGCCGGCATCGCATCCAGCCGGCCCGAGCGCCGACATTGCCGCCACCGGCGACTCCAGTGCCTCCGCGACCGACTTCCGCAGCCGCTTCCTGCAGCTCGGCGCGGACGGGCATTACCGCGCGAAGCCCATCGCCCCAGCCACCGGGGGCGCGATGTCCCCGGCCTGCACGAACACCGGGCCGCTCCGCTGGACCTGCCAGTGCGCGACCCAGGGCGATCCATCCAGCGCATCGCCCACCGCGGACTCACGGCCCGCGGATCCGCAACCACGCTTCACCGTTCGTTTCACCGACGCGGGCCCGGCAGGCCAACTGAAGCTGATCGTGCGCGGATGCAGCGACCGCCGGGCCGACTGCGACGACCTGTCCGAAGGCCCCTCCGGCCTTGCCGAGGCCGCCCGGCATCTGGCCCTGCTCAGCGCCCTGCGGCTGCCGCCGCCGCAGGCGGCGACCGAAGGGCCGGGCAGCTTCCTGCGCGTTTTCGGTTATCCGGCGATGCGATATCGCAGTCAGCCCGCCATCGCGCGCATGCGCTGCGACGCCGACTGCGGCGCGCCGCTCGCCCAGGCCCTGGCGCGGGGCCGTCGCCTGATCTGGATCGACGGCGACGCGCGCCTGAGCGAGTGGCCGCCGGCCGCGCTGGACGGCACGCCCCTGGTGCTGGTCGTCGACGGCCGCCTCGACCTCTCCGCGCCGGGCAGCGCGCAAGGCGTGATCTATGCGCGGGAGGGCATCGGCTGGCACCCGCCCGTCGGCCAGGCCGCCTCCTGGCGCGGCGCGATCGTGACCGACGGCGTCTTCGACCCGGAAAAGACCGTCACCCTGACCCACGATGCCGCGGTGCTCTATCGCGTGCATCGCCAGATGGGCAGCTTTCTACCCGTCCCTGGTGGCTGGAGCCCCACGCGATGACCGACGCCCGCGCCCCTTTCCCGCATGACGGCCGGCGTCGTCGCCGCGGCTTCACCCTGGTGGAAGCCTTGATCGCGCTGGCCTTGCTCGCGATCGGCACGGCAGCGCTCATGGCGCTCCAGGTCCGTCTGCGACTCGTTGTCGACGACATCCGGCACCAGGAGCAGGCGCTGCGCCTGGCGCGCAACGAACTCGAGCGCTGGCGATGGCGGCCCAACGGCCCGGCCCCCTCGCTGACCTGGGAGGGCCCGGCCACCGAGTTCAGGCTCGACGCGCAGTCCGCGCCTTGGCACGAACCGACGCCGCCCGGCGGCGTTCCAGCGGACGGTCTGGCGGACGCGCTCATGGCCGACGTCTCGCCGCCGCGCGCGGTCCACCTGCGGGTCCACTGGACCGATCGCGCCGGCAGGCCGCGGTCCCTCACGCTGGACAGCCTGCTGCCGGCGGAGGATCCCGCCCTCTCGGGCCTGCTGCTGCTGCCGCCCAAGGTCGCCGCTAGACTGCGCGCCATGCAAGCGCCCTGCCCCGCCTCATCCCCGCCCCCTTTCCATGCCGACACCCGGGACAGCCGCTGGATGACCGAGGCGGTGCGCCTGGCGCAGGGCGCCGTCGGCCTCAGCGATCCCAATCCCCGCGTGGGCTGCGTCCTCGTGGACGCGCAGGATCGTGTGCTCGGACAAGGACACACGCAGGCGGCAGGTGAGGCCCATGCCGAGGTCATGGCGCTGCGAGACGCGCAGGCCCGTGGTCACGATCCGCGCGGCGCGACCGCGTATGTGACGCTCGAGCCTTGCGCCCACCACGGTCGCACCCCGCCCTGCTGCGACGCGCTGATCGCAGCCGGCGTGGCCCGGGTGGTCGTCGCGCTGGGCGATCCCAATCCGCTGGTCGCCGGCCAGGGCCTGGCGCGGATGCGCGTCGGCGGCATCGTCACGGACGTGCTCGCGACGGACCATCCGGCCGCGGTCGAGGCGCACGAGCTCAACATCGGTTTCCTGACCCGCATGCGCCACGGCCGCCCGTTCGTGCGAATGAAGATCGCCGCCTCGCTGGACGGCCGCACGGCGCTGTCCAATGGCGTCAGCCAATGGATCACCGGCCCCGAGGCCCGCAAGGACGGCCATGCCTGGCGCCGCCGCGCCGGGGCGGTGCTGACCGGCATCGGCACCGCCCGCGAGGATGATCCGCGCCTGGACGTCCGCGACGTGGAGACCGCCCGGCAGCCGCAGCGGGTGCTGATCGACTCGCGGCTGGAGCTCTCGCCGTCCGCCCGCCTCCTGGCGCCGCCTGGCGGGCTGCTCGTTTATCACGCGCTGGCGCAGGCTGGCGAACGGGGCGCGGTACTCGCCGGCCTGGGCGCGGAACTCGTCGGCCTGGCCGATCCGGCGCGGGGCAAGGTGGACCTGGCCGCGGCAATCCACGACCTGGGCCGCCGGCAGGTCAACGAGCTTCACATCGAGGCCGGCTACAAGCTCAACGGCTCGCTGCTGCGCACCGGGCTGGTCGACGAACTGCTGGTGTACCTGGCACCGACGCTGCTCGGCGAGGGCCGGGGCATGGTCGACCTGGGCGGACTGACGGCACTCGCCCAGGCCCCCCGCTTCCGCCTGGTCGAGAGCCTGGCGGTCGGCGGCGACCTGCGCCTGCGCCTGAGACCGGCCACGAGCGCCTAGACCCAGCCCTCCTCCGGCCCGCCAGGCCCGCCCCGCCTACAATCGCGCCCATGCCTATTTCACCGATTCCCGAGCTGGTCGCCGAACTGGCGGCCGGCCGCATGGTCATCCTTGTCGACGAGGAAGACCGTGAGAACGAGGGGGACCTCGTCCTCGCCGCCGACCACGTCACGCCGGAAGCGATCAACTTCATGGCCAAGCACGGCCGCGGGCTGATCTGCCTGACGCTGACCCGCGAGCGCTGCGAGCAGTTGCAGCTCCCGCCGATGGCCACCCGCAACGGCACCAAGCACGGCACCGCCTTCACCGTGTCGATCGAGGCCGCCACCGGCGTCACGACCGGCATCTCCGCCGCGGACCGGGCGCGGACCGTGCAGGCCGCGGTCGCCAAGGGCGCCGTGGCGTCCGATCTGGTGCAGCCGGGCCACATCTTCCCGCTGCAGGCCCAGGACGGCGGCGTGCTGATGCGCGCCGGCCATACCGAGGCGGGCTGCGACCTGTCGCGCATGGCCGGCCTGACGCCCGCCGGCGTCATCTGCGAGATCATGAACGACGACGGCACCATGGCCCGTCTGCCGGATCTGGAGGTCTTCGCCCAGGAGCACGGCCTGAAGATCGGCACCATCGCCGACCTGATCGAATACCGCAGCCGCAACGAATCGATCGTGCAGCGCATCGCGCAGCGTCCCCTGGAGACGCGCGAGGGCCGGTTCGAATGCCACGTCTTCCGCGATCGCTCCAACAACGTCCACATGGCGCTGGCGCTGGGTCAATGGCAGAAGGACGACGAAGTCCTGGTGCGGGTGCACGAGCCCTTCTCCGCGATGGACCTGCTGGACGCCGGCCGCTGCGGCCACAGCTGGCCGCTGCCGCAGGCGCTGGCGGCCATCCAGCGCGAAGGCTCGGGCGTGGCGGTGCTGCTGAACTGCGGCGAGGACGCCGACGCGCTGCTCGCACGGCTGCAGCCGGTGACCGGCGAGGAACCGCGCCAGACCATGGACTTGCGCACCTACGGCGTCGGCGCGCAGATCCTGCGCGAGCTCGGCGTGCATCGGATGAAGCTGCTCGGCAGCCCGCGCCGCATGCCCAGCATGACCGGCTACGGGCTGGAAGTGACCGGTTTCCAGGCCGCCCAGGCCACCCCCAACGACTGCTGAATCCGAGGACCGCATGCAAGGATCTGACAAGGGTCAGTCGACCCGACTCGACGGACGCGGCCTGCGCGTGGGCATCGTCCAGGCGCGCTTCAACGACGAACTGACGACCGCGCTGGCCCAGGCCTGCCGGGCCGAGCTGAACCGGCTCGGCGTCCAGGACGCCGACATCCGCCACGTCACCGTGCCCGGCGCGCTCGAGGTGCCGGTGGCCCTGCAGGCCATGGCCGTCAGCGGCCGCTTCGACGCGCTGGTGGCGCTGGGCTGCATCATCCGCGGCGAGACCTACCACTTCGAACTGGTCGCCAACGAGAGCGGTGCCGGCGTGACGCGCCTGACGCTCGACCACCGCCTGCCGATCGCCAACGCGATCCTGACGGTGGAGAACGAGGAACAGGCCTGGGCCCGTGCCGAAGAAAAGGGCCGCGATGCCGGAACCGTCGCCGTCGAGATGGCGCAGCTGCTGAAAGAACTCAAGTGAACACCAAGGACACCTCCTCTCCCGCCGGCAAGCCCGCGGCCAAGAACGGCGGCAAGCCGGCCGCCAGGAAGGCGCCGGCCAAGTCGGCCCGCCGCCGCTCGCGCGAGCATGCGCTGCAAGGCATCTACCAGTGGCTGGTCACCGGCGAAGACCTCGGCGTGATCGACGCGCACACGCGTGAGCAGGACGGCTTCGACAAGGCCGACCGCGGTCATTACGACAAGGTCTTCCACGGCGCGATCGAGGAAGCGGCCGACCTGGACGCCGTGCTCGCCCGCCACGCCGACCGCAAGACGACCGAGCTCTCGCCCATCGAGCACGCGATCCTGATGATCGGCGCCTACGAGCTGAAGAACTGCATCGACATTCCCTACAAGGTGGCGATCAACGAGGCCGTTGAACTGGCGAAGTCCTTCGGCGGCACCGACGGCCACAAGTACGTCAACGGCGTGCTGGACCGCGCCGCGATCGACCTGCGGCCGGTCGAGGTGAAGGCCGCCCGCGGTTGAGCGCGCGGCGCCTCAGGCGCCAGAAGCTGCAAGGGCCCGGGACGATCCGTCCGCGGGCCCTTTGTCATTGCCTGGCGTCTCAGGCCGCTGGCGTGCCGAGGGGAACCCCGGGCGTCAGCAGGCGTTCCAGCAGCTGCCGCACGCTGGCGATCTGGTCGCCGAACGGCAGTGCGCCGCGACCGCGGAAGAACAGGCCTCTCGCGGTCTCGCCGCGCAGCGCCGAGGCCAGTCGCTGGTCGATGCAGAACTGACCCCAGTCCTTCAAGCCATCGCGCAGGCCGCACTGGCTCAGGCAGTCGAAGGCCAGGGTGCAGCGCTTCTTGAGCTGCGCGACGGACTGCAGGCGCGCCTCCGCGCCCAGGTACTTCTTCAGCCACGGCGTCATCACCGCCCGCGCGGGCAGGCCCGCGACGCTGCAGAACTCGACGAGGTCCTCGTCGCGCGCCTGGGCCAGCACCCGCTTGAACGAGGGATGCGCATCGCACTCCAGCGTCGCGGCGAAAGGCGTGCCGAGTTGCACCGCGTCGGCGCCCAGCGATTGCAGCCGCTGGATGTCCTCGCAGCGCCGCACGCCGCCGGCGGCGATCAGCGGCACCTGGCCCTCGGCGCCCGCATCGCGCAGGAAGCGCCGGACCGCGGGCAGCACGATCTCGAAATCGAAACGGCCATCGCCGAGGTCCGCGACCCGCGCCGCGCCGAGGTGCCCACCCGCATGGCCGGGATGCTCGATGACCACGGCCGCCGGCAGCCGCTGCCGGCGCTCCCATTTCTTCCACAGCAGCGTCACGCCGCGGGCCTCGGACAGGATGGGGACCAGGGCCGTGCGCGGATGGTCCTGCGCGAGCTCGGGCAGATCCAGCGGCAGCCCCGCGCCCACCACCAGCGCGTCGATGCCGGACTCGAGCGCCGTCCGCACCGAGGACGCGTAGTCGCCCACCGCGCGCATCACATTGACCGCCAGCAGGCCGCGCCCTTCGCAAAGCCGGCGAGCCGCCCCGATCTCGCGCGCCAGCGCCTCCTGGTTGGCCTGTTCGATCACGACCTTCTTCTCGTCGCCGTCGCGCATCGACTCGCTGCGGGCCATGAGGTCGGGATGATGACGCCGCAGGTCCACCGACGCGATCGTGCCCCAGGCGCCCTGCCCCGCGACGCTGCCGGCCAGCCGGTGCGCCGAAACCCCCACCCCCATGCCTCCTTGGACGATGGGCAGCAGGTCGCGGCCGGCGAGGCGCAAGGGGCGCAATCCGGCGGCGCGGACGCGGTCGAGGAGCGAAGCCATGGTCATGGTCGGGGTTCCGGGAAAAACGAAAGCCCGGATGGTGGCGGCTCGAGCACCGATGCGCCTTGACGCCGCTCAACAAGGGCCCGGGGCGCCCGGCTGCGAGCTCGTGTTGAATTCGCTGCGCCAGCGTGGGCGGTCGACAACGGCACCGCCTGGCCGATACGCGGCGGTGAAATAAAACTACGACCGCCAAGCGGAACTTGGACCCGGCACGACCGATCCTGTCCCTTGCGCTGTCCCATTCAGCCAGGACATGTAGCGAAACTTCGGGGTTTCACTAGTCTGTTCCGTAGTTTTACTTCAATAGCATCCGCCGACCTTTTGAGGGGGCAAGGCGATGCGCATCGGAACTGGGGCGGGTTGGCGAGCGGTGCTGGGCATCTGGGCGATCGCCCTGAGCGGGCTGCTCAGCGCGTGCGGCGGCGGCAGCGGCGAGGCCGATACGCCCCGCGTCCAAGCCACGGGCGCAGCCGCTTCGGCTGCGAGCGAGCTCGGCGTCACCGTGCTCGCCGCCGTTCCCGATCCCGCCAGCGGCGGCGCCAGCCGCGCACGCGCCGCCGCGGTCGCCTCGCCGGACGCGCCGGCCACCTCGCTGCGCGTCCACTACCGCCGCGCCGATGGCAACGCGGCCGGCTGGCAGATCCACACCTGGAACGCAGCCGGCAGTCCCAACTGGAACGAAGGCTGGAACGCCAGCGGGAGCGACGACTTCGGCGTGTACTACGACGTGCCGCTCGTGGCCGGCAGCGGCACCGTCGGCTTCCTCTTCCACAAGGGCGACGAGAAGGACAACGGCGGCGCCGACCAGTCCCTGGTCCTGCAAGCCGGGGCCAACGAAGTCTGGCGCCTGCAGGGCGACGGCACGACCTACACCAGCAACCCGCTGGGCCAGCCGGCGCCCGACCTCACGACGGTGCGCGTCCATTACAAGCGCTTCGACGCCAACTACGCGGCCTGGGGCCTGCACCTATGGAATGGCAGCGGCCTGGACACGGCCGCCCTGCCCGCCGGCGTCACCATCGACCGCTGGAACCAGCCGGTGCCGTTCAGCGCGATGCCGGGGCACGCGCTGGGCAGCGACGAGGTGGTCTTCGACCTGCCGGTGCTCAATCCGCGGGACGACGCCAGCCGCAAGGGGCTGGAATTCATCATCCACGGCATGCCGCCCAACGAGAACGACAAGGACGGCCGCGACAACAACCTGCGCGTCGAGTTCGGCGCGCTGACGGTGCAGAACCGCGTCGGTCAGATCTGGCTGGTCGAGGGCGACGCCACCGTCTACACCGCACCGCCGGACCTGCGCCAGGTGTCCAGCACCGATGCGCGCGCGGTGTGGCTCAACCAGACGCTGGTCAAGTGGCCCCGCGTCAGCGCCAGCGGCGGCGTGCGGCTCTACCACTCGGCCACCGGCCAGATCGCCATCGCCGCCGGTGCGGCGGTGACGGGCGCCGACGGCTTCATCACGCTGGACGCCTTCACCGGCACCGTGCCGGAGGCCGCGGCCCGGCGCTTCAAGTACGTGGCCAGCGGCGGGGTCTTCGCGGTGCGCCCGGACGACATCGCGCGCCTGCCCGGCCTGCATCAGCAGCAACTGGTGCTGGCGCAGGTCGACGCCGACGGCCGGGTGCTGAACGCGACGACCGCCCAGATCGCCGGCGCGCTCGACGACCTCTATGCGGCCGCCTATGAGGTGCCGGACCTGGGCGCCGTCGTGGCGAGGGGGAGCACCAGCTTCAAGGTCTGGGCCCCGACCGCGCAGAACGTCCAGCTGGTGCTGACCACACCGATCGGCGCTTCCCCGCTGACCCGCACGACGACGGAGTCCATGACCCGCGATGCCGCGACCGGCGTGTGGCACCTGAGCAAGCCCGGCAGCCTGCACGGGGCGACCTATCGCTACCAAGTGCAGGTGTTCGTCAAGGGCGTGGGACTGGTGCGCCAGTTGGTGGCCGATCCCTACTCGCGAGGCGTGACGCTGGGCGGGCAGCAGAGCGTGGTGATGGACCTCGACGCCGGCGCCACCAAGCCGCCCGGCTGGGACGCCGGTGCGCCGCCGGCGACGGTGAACGCGCCATCGGACCTGAGCATCTACGAGCTGCACGTGCGCGACTTCTCGATCAACGACGCCACCGTGCCCGCGGCGCGGCGCGGCAAGTACCTGGCCTTCGCCGAAACCGGCTCCAACGGCATGCGGCATCTGGCGGCGCTGGCCGCGGCGGGCCTGACCGACGTGCACCTGCTGCCGGCATTCGACTTCGCCACCGTCAACGAGAAGGGCTGCGTGACGCCCTCGCCCACCGGCCCGCCCGACGGCGAGACCCAGCAGGCCGCCGTGGCCGCCTCGGCCGCCACCGACTGCTTCAACTGGGGCTACGACCCGCAGCATTTCTCGACGCCCGAGGGCAGCTACTCGAGCAACGCGAGCGATCCGGTGGCGCGGGTGGTCGAGTTCCGCCGCATGGTGCAGGCGCTCAACGCGGCCGGCCTGCGGGTGGGCATGGACCTGGTCTACAACCACACGACCTCGTCGGGGCAGAGCGCCACCTCGGTGCTGGACAAGGTCGTGCCGAACTACTACTTCCGCTACAACGCCAGTGGCGGCATCGAGCGCTCGACCTGCTGCGAGAACACCGCGTCCGAGAACCTCATGATGGGCAAGCTCATGATCGACTCGGCGGTCATCTGGGCGCGCGACTACCGCATCAGCTCGCTGCGCTTCGACATCATGGGCCACCATCCGCGCGCGGTCATGGAGACGCTCAAGGCCCGCGTGGCGCAGGCCGCCGGGCGCGAGGTGCAGATCGTCGGCGAGGGCTGGAACTTCGGCGAGGTCGCCAACGGCGCGCGCTTCGTGCAGGCGGAGATGCTGTCACTGAACGGCTCGGGCATCGGCAGCTTCAATCCGCTGATCCGCGACGCGGTGCGCGGCGGCGGTTGCTGCGATTCGGGCGCGGCGCTGCGGGCCAACCAGGGCTACGTGAACGGCTTCTTCTATGACAGCAACGGCTGGAACGCCGGCCAGACGCGCGGCGAGCTGATGTGGCAGGCGGACCGGATCCGCGCGTCGATGGCGGGCTCGATCCGCGGCTTCCAGATGCAGACGAGCTGGGACGAGACCCTGCGGCTCGAGCAGATCGACGTCGGCGGCATTCCCGCCGGCTGGGTGCTGGAGCCGGGCGAGGTCGTCAACTACGTCGAGAACCACGACAACCTCACCCTGTTCGACAACAACGTGTTCCGCCTGCCGGCCGGCACCAGCCGCGAGGACCGCGCCCGCGTGCAGGTCCTGGCCAGCGCGATCAACGCGTTCAGCCAGGGGGTGGCGTATTTCCATGCGGGCGGCGACACGCTTCGAAGCAAGTCGCTGGACCGCAACAGCTACGACAGCGGCGACTGGTTCAACCGGCTGGACTGGACCTATGTCGACAACAACTTCGGCGTGGGCCTGCCGCCTGCGCGGGACAACGCCGACAACTGGTCCCTGGCGAGACCGCTGCTGGCCGACGCGGCGATCAAGCCGGGCGCCGCCGACATCGCCTGGACGCGCGACGCGTTCCGCGACCTGCTGCGCATCCGCAAGAGCTCGACGCTGCTGCGGCTGCGCACCGCGGCGGACATCCAGGCGCGGCTCAGTTTCCTGAACACCGGGTCGGCGCAGGAGGCGACGGTGCTGGTCGGGCGGCTGAACGGCGTCGGTTATCCGGGGGCCAACTTCGACGAGCTGGTCTACCTGATCAACGTCGACAAGACGGCGCATGCGCTGACTCTGCCCGCGCTGGCGGGCCATGCGCTGGTGCCGCATCCGGTCCACGCGACCGGCGCGGACGCCCGCGCGCGCCAGGCCCGCTTCGACCGCGCGACCGGTCGCTTCGAGCTGCCGGCGCGCACGGCCGTCGTGTTCGTCGTTCCCGCCGCCTCCGCGCGCTGAATCCACACGCTGAATCCACGTGTTGAATCCACCCCCTGATTCCATCCGCCGATGAAAGTCCTCCCCATGACAAGCTCCCCTTCCGCAGCGGCCCTGGCCGCCTGGTCGCTGGCCACGGTGATGGCGCTCGGCGCCGCTGGCGCGCAGGCAACGCCGGTCGCCATCGACGTCAGCGGCGCGCAGAGCATGGACCTGCCGGGCGATGCCGGAAACACGGTCTGGTTCGTCGACGTCGGCGCACACGCGGCGCTGAACGCGCTGAGCTGGTCGGTCACGCTGGAGGCGTTCTCGCCGAGCGTGCTGTCGGAGATGCAGCTGAGCTTCGGTGCATCGAGCGGGCTGGAGCAGATCACCTTCGCGCCGGGCGACGGCGATTTCCTCAGCGGCACGGGCAGCTACACGGGGATGCTCGACCTGCGCGGCCTGGGCGTGAGCGCCGGCGCGGACGGCCTGCTGCGCCTGGAGTTCAGCGAGGCCTTCAAGGACCTCGCGCCCGGCGTGGCCGATGGCCGTTGGCTGGGCGGCACGCTGAGCTTCGACGTGACGACCGCCTCGGCCGTGCCGGAGCCGGCGAGCCTGGCGCTGGTGCTGGCGGGCCTGGCCGCGATGGCGGGGATCGGTCGCCGCGTGGCCCGATCCCACGCGCCTCGCCGTCCCGGCTGATGCCGGCGGGGTGACCCGGGGCGAGGCGGCGGCGGTGCGCGCGCCAAAACTAGAATGGCGGCCGCACAGCACTTGCACCCAGCGATGAGACTCTCCGATCGCGTCCAGGCCATCGATCCCTTCTACGTCATGGAATGCGCCAAGCGCGCCGACGCGATCGCCCGCTCGGCGGTCTGCGATCCGGCGCAGGGCGGCCGGCCCATGATCTACCTGAACATCGGCGAGCCCGACTTCGGCGCCAGCCCCGCCGTCCGCGAGGCCGCCGCGCGCTTCACCGCCGCCGGCCGCATCCCCTACACCCATGCCAACGGCCTGCGCACGCTGCGCGAGCGCGTCGCCGACTGGTACCGGCAGACGCAGCGGCTGACGATCGATCCGGACCGCATCGTCATCACCGCCGGCGCCTCGGCCGCGCTGCAGCTCGCCTGCCTGGCGCTGTTCCAGGCCGGCGACGAGGTGCTGATGCCCGACCCCAGCTATCCCTGCAACCGGCACTTCGTCGCCGCGGTCGATGCGACGCCGGTGCTCATTCCCTCCACCGCCGCCGAGCGCTTCCAGCTCAGCCTGGACCGCCTGCGGCCGCACTGGACCGAACGCAGCCGCGGCGTGCTGCTGGCCTCGCCGAGCAACCCGACCGGCACCTCGATCGCGCCGGAGGAACTCGCCCGCATCCACGCCTTCGTGCGCGAGCGCGGCGGCGTCACGATCGTCGACGAGATCTACCAGCCGCTGAGCTTCGACAGCCGTTACGCGCGCAGCGCGCTGGCGCTGGGCGACGACGTGGTGTCGATCAACAGCTTCTCGAAATACTTCGGCATGACCGGCTGGCGCCTGGGCTGGCTGGTGCTGCCCGAGGCGATGGTCGGTGCCGTCGAGAAGCTCGCGCAGAACCTCTACATCTGCCCGTCCACGATCGCGCAGCAGGCCGCCCTCGCCTGCTTCGAGCCCGATTCCATCGCCGAGTACGAGCGCCGGCGCGAGGAACTGCGCCGTCGCCGCGACCTGGTCGTGCCCGCGCTCGAGGCCATGGGCCTGCCGGTGCCAGTGCCGCCCGACGGCGCCTTCTACGCCTGGGCCGACGCCTCCGGCACCGGCCTGGGGAGCTGGGACCTGTGCATGGACCTGATGACGCATGCGCAGGTCGCGCTCACGCCCGGCCGCGACTTCGGCCCCGCCTTCGGCGAGCGCTTCCTGCGGCTGTCCTTCGCCTCCAGCATGGACGACCTGCGCGAGGCGCTGGCCCGCATCCGCGTGCGCCTCGACCAGCTGAAGGCCCGCGCCGCATGAACGCCACGCCCGACGCCTCGACGACGCCCGCCCAGTCCCCGACCTTCGAGCTGGAGCTGAAGGTGCGGGACTACGAATGCGACATGGACCATGTCGTCAACAACGCGGTCTACCTCAACTACCTGGAACACGCCCGGCACGAGCTGCTTGAGACCCGGGGGCTGAAGTTCGGCGAGCTGTCCCGGCGCGGCATCAGCCTGGTCGTCACCCGCGTGGAGATCGACTACAAGGGCTCGCTGGTCAGCGGCGACACCTTCGTCGTTCGCACCACGCTGCGGCGCCAGGGACGGATCCGCTTCCTGTTCGACCAGACCATCCATCGGCGCGCGGACGATCGCCTCATGCTGAAGGCGGTGGTCACCGGCACCGCGTTGAACGCCAAGGGCCGGCCCGAGTTCCCGCCCGAGATCGAGCAGGCCTTCGGGTAGATCGGCGCTTCACCGGCTCTCGCCCGCCTCCGAGGCGCCCATCTCGCGCAGCAGCGACCACGGATAGATGCCCCGGTCGTGTCCGTCGCTGAAGCTCAGCTGCAGCGCGTAGTGCCCCACCAGTTCCGCCTGTCTCAGCGCGACCTCGGGGTCGCCGGCGGATGACACTGCGCCCTTCAGCGCTGCCGCCTTGCAATGCGCGCAGCGGCAGGCCGCACGCAGGGCCGAAGCCGCCAGCACGAGTTCGCCATCCGGCCAACGCAAGAGCAGATGGCCGGCGTGGAGCTCAACCGCCTGGGGCGCGTCGCCGCTCATGACAGGCGCTGGCGCGCCAGCCTCGCAGCCTTGCGCACTTCCGGATCGGGGTCGGCGTCGGCCGCCTCCAGCGCCGGCAGCGCGCGCGGGTCGCCGATCTCGCCCAGCGCGATCGCCGCCTCCTTGCGCAGGTTGCCCGCGCGGTGGGCCAGCGCCTCGATGAGCACCGGCAGCGCCGCCGCGTCGCGCAGGCGGCCCAGCGAGCGCGCGGCGCGCAGGCGCACCTGCCAATACGCGTCCGTCATTGCCTGCCGCAAGGCCACCGCGAGTTCGATGGTCCCGCTGCCCTCGTTGCCCGAGCTGGCTTCACCGGCGTCGATGGCGCCGTTGACGTCGTTGGCTGCGCCGGGCGCGTTCGCCGCGCCGCCTGCATTGGCGGCATTGACGGCGTTGATGGCGTCGGCATCACTGCCGTGACTGCTCGCGATCTGGCCCAGCTTGCCCAGCGTCGTCGCCGCCTCCTCGCGGACCTGCCAGGCCGGATCGCGCAGCGCCGCGCACAGGGCCGGCAGCACCGACGGCGCCTCGCCGGCCGCCGCGAGGCCCAGCGCCCCCGCCGCCGCGCGGCGCACCTCGGCGTCCTCGTCGCCGATGGCCAGGCGCGCGAGCGCCGGCAGCGCCGCCGCATGCTTCAACCAGCCCAGCACCCCGACGGCCTCGCGGCGCACCGCCGGATCGGCATGAGCCAGCGCGGCCGTCGCCGGCGCCGCGGCCGCCGGCACGCGCAACTCCTTCAGCGCGCGCAGGGCCGCGGCGCTCACGAAGCCGTCCGCATGGCCCACCCGGGGAACGAGCCGCGCCCCCGCCTCGGCGTCCTTGAGCTCGGCCAGCGACTGCGCCGCGGCCTCGCGCACGGTCGCCTCGTCCGCGAGCGCATCGGCCAGCGCCTCCACCACCTCGCCGTCGCCCCAGCCGGCGAGCGCGCGCGCCGCCTCGGCGCGCAACGCCGGATCGGGATCGCCGCGCAACACGGTGACGAGGGCCGGCAGCAGCGCCTCGTCCTCGACGTCGGTGAAATCGAGCAGCGCGACACGCCGCACGCCCGCGTCGGGGCTGGTCAGGCGTTGCCGCAGAACGGCGGAACGGGGATCGATGTCAGGGGAAACAAGGCTCATGGTCATCAGGTGGCGAAGCGCCATTGCGGCGGCAGGGAGGGCGACCCCAGCGGCGTGAGCCGCTCGAGCGCGGGCGCCCGCGCGTCGTGCCTCAGCAGCGCGAGGCACCGGCGCTTGAGCGCGACGAAGGCGGGATCGGTGAGATGCGCGGCGCGGCGCGGGCGCTCGAAGGGAACGTCCAGCGCCTCGACGATGCGGCCCGGACGCGCGCTGAGCACCAGCACCCGGTCGGCCAGGAACAGGGCCTCGTCGATGTCGTGGGTGACGAAGACGACGGTCGGCGAGAGCCGCGCCCACAGGTCCAGCAGCAGTTCCTGCATGCGCGCGCGGGTCAGCGCGTCCAGCGCGCCGAAGGGCTCGTCCATCAGCAGCACGCGCGGATGGTTGATCAGCACGCGCGCGATCTCCACCCGCTGCTGCATGCCGCCGGACAGTTCGCGCGGATAACGATGCTCGAAGCCCGCCAGGCCGACCATCCCGATCAGCTGCCGGGCCTCGCGTTCGCGCGTGGCGCGGTCCACGCCTTTCATCTTCAGCCCGTAGGCGACGTTGTCGAGCACCGTCTTCCAGGGGAACAGCGTGTGCTGCTGGAACACCAGGCCGCGCTCCGGGTCCGGACCCCCGATGAGCGCGCCGTCGAGCCGCAGCTCACCGCGCGCGGGCCGCAAATGCCCGGCCAGCGCGCCCAGCAGCGTCGACTTGCCGCAGCCCGAGGGGCCCAGCAGGCAGATGAACTCGCCGGGCGCGGCGTCGATCGTCACCTCGCGCAGGACCTCGACACGCGCGTTCCCCTGACCGACCTCGATGCTCACCTGCTCGATCAGGAGCCGGCTGCCACGCGGCGGCGCGGGCTGCACGGCTTGCACGGGCGGCACCGATTGCACCGTCTGCACTGATTGCACGGACGCTGTCATTGCGCCTCCCGCTGCGGGCGATACCACGGCATCAGTCGCCGCCCGGTCCACTGGATCAGCGCGCTGCTGCCCATGCCCAGGGCGCCGATCAGCAGCATGCCGACCACGATGTTGGGATAGTTCTGCACGGTGTAGGACTCCCAGGTGAAGTAGCCGATGCCGTACTGGCCGGCGATCATTTCCGCGGTCACGAGGCAGAACCAGCAGGTGCCCATGCCGATGGACAGCCCGGTGACGATGCTGGGTGCGGCCGCCGGCGCGATCACCTCGGCGAAGAGCCGCCAGCGGCGCGTGCCCAGGCTGCGCGCCGAGGCCACCAGCCGCGGGTCGACCGCCTCCACGCCATGGACCGTGTTGAGCAGGATGGGGAACACGGCGCCGGTGAAGGTGATGAACACCATGCTGCCTTCCGAGGACGGGAACATCAGGATGGCCAGTGGGATCCAGGCCACCGCCGGAATGGGCCGCAGCACCTCCAGCGGCGGCAGGAGCAGCTCGCGCGCCAGGCGCAGGCGCCCGATCAGCAGGCCCAGGCCGACGCCGGCCAGCACCGCCGCACCGAAGCCCAGCCCGATGCGCAGCAGGCTGCTTCCCAGATGCGCGCCGAGCTTGGGCGAGCGCAGCAGCGCCCAGGCGGCGCCCAGCACCTCGGCCGGCGCCGGCACGTTGGCGAAGGTGATCAGCCCGAGGTTCACGCGCGTCGTCGCCGCCAGGTGCCACAGCGCCAGGCACAGCAGCAGCGACGCGATCGGCAGCCCGCCGCGCCGCCACCGCGCGGAGCGGACACCGCGGGTCGCGTTGGCCGAGGATGTCGACGGCGGTGTCACCGTCGAGGCCGCCGGGGCCAGGGAAGGAACGACGCTCATGTCGTCACAGCGCCGTCGACCCGGCCGCCTTCGCGCCGGCGAAGTCGAGCACGCGGCCGCGATTGGCCGCCGCGTAGGCCGCGGCGGCGTCCTTCTGCAGGAAGGCGCTGAGCTGCCCCTTCGCATCGATCGCGTACCAGCTGGTCGGCGCCAGCAGCTTGATCCGGTGGATCAGGTCGTGGACGTAGACCGCGCGCGCCTTGCCGCCGGCCGCCTCGATCCGGCGCAGGTCGGCGAGCGCGTTCTCGATGCTCGCGTAGTGACGCACCTTGGGCTCGCCCTGGACCCAGATGCCGGCGGCGCGCTGCACGTCGGTGATCGGCCGGCCGGTCGTCGCATCGACGGCCTTCAGCGGCAGCTTGTCCCGGTTGGCGAGCCGCTGCTCGTAGTCCAGGCCGGACTGCTTGAACGCGGCGCGGATGTAGCGGTCGTCGATGAAGCTGTCCGCGTTCAGCGGCGAGTCGCGCCCCATCAGCTTGAGCGTCTCGATCGAGGTCCTCAGCGCCTGCCGGTATTCCGGCTTCCAGGTGAGGTCGCGCGTCTGCAGGCCCAGCGGCCCGTGGTACAGGTAGTTCACCGCCGCGTCGATGCCGGTCACCTGCTCGATCAGCAGGCTGTACTTCTCCGGATCGGCGGCGATCAGGCGGTCCGCCTCCAGGGCCGCGCGCAGGAAGGCGACGACCACCTCCGGATACCTGGCCGCATAGTCCGCGCTGACCAGCGAGCCGTGGTACGTGGGCGCGTTGGCCTGCGCGCCGTCATAGATCTTGCGGGCGACGCCGCGGTGCTCGAACAGCTCGACGAAGGGCACGAAGTCCGCATGCGCCTCGATCCTGCCGGCCTGCAACGCGGGGCCGGCGACCTCGGGCGCCTGGGTGATGATGGTCACGTCCTTCTGCGGATCCCAGCCCTGCGCGGCCACCGCGCGCAGCAGCATGCCGTGAGCGGTGGAGGCGAACGGCACCGAGATGGTGTGGCCCTTGAGCTCCGACAGCAGCGTGACCTTGGAGTCGCGCGGCACCACGATGCCGTTGCCGCTGCCCAGCGTGCTGCCCGACAGCACCGTGATGAACACGCTGCGCTTGCCGGCCTTGAGGAAGGCCGCGCCGTTGTTGGAGCCGGGGAAATCGGCCATGGAGCCGATGTCGAGCTTGTCGGCGACCATCTCGCTGGTGAGCGGCGCGCCGGAGGTGAAGTTCTTCCACTGGATGTCGTAGCGGACCTCCTTGTAGCGGCCGTCGCGCGGCAGGTACTTCTCCAGCAGCTTCAGCTCGCGGATCAGCAGGCCGCCGGTGGCGCAGTTGATCGTCGTGTCCTGCGTGCCGATGGCCACGCGGATGGTCTCGGCGCGGGCACTGGCGGGCGCGCCGGCCAGTGCGACGGTCAACGAGGTGGTCAGCGCGACCGTCAGCGCCGCGGTCGGCAGCACGCTCAAGGGCTTGAAAGGCATCTCGGGTTCTCCGGTGTCAACGCAGCAGGTAGGGGATGTCGACGCGCACCGCGCCGGTCGGGCAGTCCTTCTCGCAGGGCATGCAGTACCAGCACTCGTCGAACTTCATGTAGGCCGAGCCCTTGACCAGGTCGATGGCCAGGACGTCGAGCGGACACACGTCCACGCAGACGGTGCAGCCCTTGTCGGCGATGCACTTGTCGGCGTCGACGGTCACCGGGACGGCGCTGGGATGGAAGGCAAGCGGGGCGATGGTGGTCATGCGGGAAGGGCCTCGGTGGGAGCCTCGATGAGCGTGGCGATGCGCAGCTGCCGGTAGGCATTGCGGTCGGCGTCGGCGATGGGGACGAGGTAGGGCTCGATGGCGCGCTTGAAGCTGACCATCCGGCCCTGCCCGTCCTTCATCAGCTGGGCGTGGCAGAACCACTGCGCGTCGTCGCGATCGGGGAAGTCGACACGCGCGTGGTACAGGCCCCAGCGGCTCTCGGTGCGGTAGAGCGAGGCGCGGGCGGCCATCTCGGCGCAGTCGCGGATGGCATGCACCTCCAGCGCCCGCATCAGCTCGTGGGGCTCGCGCGCCTTGAGCCGGTCCAGGTCCTCGCGGATGGCCTCGAAGCGCTCCAGGCCGATCTCCATCTTGCGGGTCACCTTGGGCGGCTGCAGGTAGTCGTTGACCATGCGGCGCAGCTTGTATTCGACCTGGTTGGGCGGCAGGCCGTCCTCGCGCAGCAGCGGCGCCCAGACGCGGCGGCGCTCGTCCTCGACCTGGCCCGCGTCGACCGCGGCCAGGCCGTGCGCCGCGCTGAAACGGGCGCTGCTCTCGCCCGCCAGCTTGCCGTAGACGAAGGCGCCCAGCATGTAGTTGTGCGGCACGCAGGCCATGTCGCCGGCGGCGTGCAGGCCGGGCACGGTGGTGCGCGCGTGCTCGTCCACCCAGACGCCGGAGGCCGAATGGCCGCTGCACAGGCCGATCTCGGAGATGTGCATCTCAACCATGCGCTCGCGGTAGTCGGTGCCGCGGCCGGCGTGGAAGCGGCCGCGGCTGGGCCGCTCGTTGGTGTGCAGGATGGTCTCGATGGCGGAGATGGTCTCCTCGGCCAGGTGGTCCAGCTTCAAGAACACCGGACCTTTGCCGCCCTGCAGTTCGCGGTGGAACTCCCACATCATCTGGCCGCTCCAGTAATCGCATTCGATGAAGCGCTGGCCCTCGGCGTTGGTGGTGTAGCCGCCGAAGGGACCGGTGACGTAGGCGCAAGCCGGGCCGTTGTAGTCCTTGATGAGCGGGTTGATCTGGAAGCACTCCAGGCCGGACAGCTCCGCGCCCGCGTGGTAGGCCATCGCGTAGCCGTCGCCGGCGTTGGTGGGGTTCTCGTAGGTGCCGAAGAGATACCCCGACGCCGGCAGCCCCAGCCGTCCCGCCGCGCCGCAGCTCAGCACGACGGACCTGGCGCGGATCACGTGGAAGTCGGCGGTGCGGCAATCGAAGCCCATCACGCCGGCGATGCGGCCGTCCTCGGCGGTGAGCAGCCGCGTCGCCACGACGCGGTTGGTGATCTCCACGCGGGCGCGCTTGAGCTGCCGGTACAACACCTTCTTGATGTCGTGCCCTTCCGGCATCGGCAGCACGTAGCTGCCCATGTGGTGGACCTTGCGCACGGCGTAGTCGCCGGTCTCGTCCTTCTCGAAACGCACGCCCCAGCGGTCCAGCTCCTCGATCATCGGGAAGCTGCCCTGCGCGTAGGCCATCACCGTCTTCTGGTTGACGATGCCGTCGTTGGCGATGGTGATCTCGCGCACGTACTGCTCCGGCGTGGCGTGGCCGGGGATGACGGCGTTGTTGAGGCCGTCCATGCCCATGGAGATCGCGCCGCTGCGCTTGACGTTGGCCTTCTCCAGCAGCAGCACGCGCAGCGCCGGATTCGCCTGCTTGGCCTTGACAGCCGCCATCGGTCCGGCGGTGCCACCGCCGACGACGACCACGTCGTATTCATGTTCGAAGGTCTGCATTCAGCGCTCCTGGCGGTGACGGTCGACGCGCAGCCGGTACTGGAAGGCGTCGGCCCGGAAGTGGAGGTATTCGAAGTCGATCGGGCGTCCCTGCGCGTCGTGGGTGAGCCGCTCGATGCGCAGCACCGGCGCGCCTTCGCTCATGCCGAGCGCCTCGGCCAGTTCGGCGTCGGCGAGCGTCGCGTCGATCTTCATGTCGGCGTGGCCCAGCGGCAGCCCGCATTCGTTCTCGAGAATCAGGAAGATGTCGCGGGTGACCAGGTCGGCCTGGGCGAGCTTGCGGCCGATCGCGGCCGGCACGTAGGTGAGCTCCAGCGACACCGGCGCGCGGTCGAGCAGCCGCACGCGCCGGATCTCGGCCACCGGCGCGCCGTCCTCCAGGCCGAGGCGCCGGGCGACCTCGCGCTCGGCCGCGACGAAGCGCAGGCCGCGCAGCTGGTTGAGCACCTCGTGGCCCTGGGCCGACATGGACTCGGCGAAACCCATCAGGCTGCTGACGTTCTGGAAGGCCTTGGGCCGGGAGACGAAGCTGCCCTTGCCCTGCAGCGTGTAGATCAACCCTTCGCGCTGCAGCGCGCCCAGCGCCTGGCGCAGCGTGATGCGACTGACGCCGAAGGCGGCGCCGAGTTCGCTCTCGGACGGCAACTGGGACAGCGGCGCGTAGGTGCCGTCCAGGATCCGGGCGCGCAGGGTGTTCTTGACCTGCGCATGCAGGGGCGCGCTGGGCAGCGCGATGAGTTCGGCCGTGTTCGGTTTCATCCAGGTCCAACCTGTCATGACGAGTTGGAGCGAAGCCTAGGCAGGCGGACCGGTGGCGCGAACCAAGATTCCCGCATATCGATATCGGATCGCGCGAGGAGACGCAGGCCGCGGCGCATGGGCGCGCGTCGTCGGGCGCGAGCGGTCACGCCCGTCGATGGGCAAGCACGAAATCGGCATGTGGCTGGCGGGATTTCGCATTTGCCGGGGCGGGAGGCCGGCCAACATAGTCGCGCCCTGTCCTGTCACCACGCCTTGAATCACCGATGCACCCGTTGAGCGCGAAGGGCCGCGGCCCGGCCCCTGCGCATGCGCCGCACCAGGAAGAGATCCACCGCCCGTCCCGCGCTGTCGCATGGCTGCTGGGACTCGCGAGCCTGGCCGCCCACGGCCAGGAAGCGCCCGGCACGGTCCTGGCGTCGGACGACTTCCGCCACGGCACCGGCGCCTGGCGCATCGAGCGGCAGTCGCCCGACAGCCTCGTGCGCGCCGAGGACGGCGTGCTGGACCTGCAGGCGAGCGCCGGACTGACGCTCTGGTATCGCCAGCCCTTCAGCGGCGATTACGAAATCCAGCTCACCGCGACGCCGCTCAAGGCGTCGTTCCCGGGCCTGCCGGACCGGGTGTCCGACCTCAACCTGTTCTGGAACGCCACCACCGCCGAGGGCGGTGATCCCGGCGCGCGGCAGGCCGACGGCGCGCTCGCCAGCTACGACGCGCTGCGCCTCTACTACCTCGGCTTCGGCGCCAACGGCAACCGCAGCACCCGCCTGCGCCGCTATGACGGCACCGCCGCCAGGCCGCAGGTCGCCGGCTATGCCGACCCGTCGCTGGCCACCGCCGACGACCGGCTCGGCGCGCCGCCCGCGTTCGCGCGCTTGAAGGACGGCGAAGCGGTGCGCCTGCGCATCCAGTCGCGCGCGTCGCCGGGCCAGGCGGCCGAGCTGCGCGTCCTCGCCGATGAGCAGCTGGTGTTCGCGTGGACGGATCCCGCGCCGTACCGCCACGGCTGGCTCGCGCTGCGCACCACGGCCAGCCATCTGCGGATCAAGGATTTCCGCGTTCTGCGGCTCTGAACAGTCCTCCCGCCCGCGCCGTCGCGACGCCGCTTCCACGAATCCTTCGCGTCGTCTTGACAACGTTGTCGCCCCTCGTCTCATTCATCTCTTTCGTCTCTTTCCACAACAAGAACCCAGGTCCCCCATGTCGATTCACGTCCCCTCCCTTTCGCGTCCTCCGCTCGTCGCGGCCCTGTGCGCCGCCGGCCTCCTGCTGGGCGCCCATGCGGCGCAGGCCGCCGCGTCCAGCGACAACGCCAACGCCAACGCCAGCGCCAACGCCAATGCCACTGCCGGTGCGAATGCCAGCGCCAAGCTGAACACCACCGTCAACGACAGCAACACCGGCAGAGCCACGTCCAACGTCACCGAGCTCGACGCGGTGCAGGTCACCGGCCGCGCGAAGAAGGAGCAGCATCCGCAGCGCCCGGCGTCGGCCGTCTCGCGCGTGCGCGGCGAGTCGCTGGCAGAGCTGCATGTCGAGGACATCCAGGACCTGCAGTACGTGGTGCCGGGCCTCTACATCCAGAGCACGGACTCGAACGACACGCAGCTCACCATCCGCGGCGTGGGCGACGGCGGCGGGCAGACCAGCGGCGACCAGAACATCGGCATGCCCAGCAGCGTCGCCACCTATGTCGACAACGTCTACTTCCCGCGACCGGGCATCATCCGCTCGCTGACCGACATCGATTACGTCGACGTGTTCAAGGGCCCGAGCGGCACCGTGTTCGGCCAGAACGCGACCGGCGGCGCGATCGACATCCACACCAAGGGCCCCTCCTTCCAGCGTGAAGGCGCGGTCAGCGTCTCGTATGCGGAGCGCAACACGTCCAAGCTGATGGCGGCCCTGTCGGGACCGCTCAGCGACAGCGCCGCCTACCGTGTCACGGCGCTCTACGCGCACAGCGACGGCGCGGTGAAGAACCTCGCCGACGGCGGCTCGCTCAACGGCTACGAGCGCAAAGGCCTGCGCGCGCAGGTGCTGCTGCGGCCCAGCGCCAGCTTCGAGCTGACGCTGACCGCGGACTACGGCGCCGAATCGGCAACCCCGGCCCGCGTCTACAAGTCGGTGGCGGACAGCTTCCCGGCCACGGCGCGCAAGATCGGCGCGACCTACGTGGCCGGCGGCCGCGAGACCATCGTCGACGACGTCACGACCACCGCCGCCGAGCAGGGCGGCGTGTCCGCCGAGGCCAACTGGAAGCTGGACGGCGGCTACAAGTTCCGCTCGGTCACGGCCTGGCGCCATTACCGCTATGTCCCGCAGTTCGCCGACGAGCTCAGCGTGCGCATCTACGCCAACAGCGGCACGGCGGTGGACGACTCGACCTTCACCCAGGACCTGCGCCTGGAGTCGCCGCGCGGCGATTTCTTCGACTACGTCGTGGGCCTGAGCTACTTCCGCGACAACCAGGACACCGAGGCCCACACCCGCTACGCCAGCACGGACATCGTCAACACCTACGCGGGCAACGGCTTCAAGGGCCTGGACATCGTTCGCAACGGGCACCTGGAAGACGAGATGAGCTCGGCCTACGGCCGCGGCACCTTCCACCTGAGCGACCGGCTGGACCTGCAGCTCGGCGCGCGCGCCACCTACAACGATCGCGACGCGAGCTTCGTGCGGCTCAACCGCGCCGCCTTCGATTCCGGCGACCTGCGCGTGCACAAGGTGCTGCCGTCCGCGTCGGCTAGCCTGAAATTCCAGATCGACGACGACTGGAGCGGCTACCTGTCCTACGGCTACGGCCGCAAGGCCGGCGGCATCAATGTGTCCGCGGGCGCGGCCAAGAAGGCCGGGCTCGACACGCTGCTGCTCAAGCCCGAGACCACGCGCAACGTGGAGATCGGCGTGATCGGTGCGCTGGTGCCGGACCGGCTGACGCTGCAGGCCGACGTGTTCCGCACGCAGGTGAGCGACTTCCAGACGCAGGCCTACGACGATGCCAACGCCACCAGCTACCTGATGAACGCCGGCGACTACCGCAGCCAGGGCGTGGAAGTGGCGCTGCGGGCGCAGCCGCTGGAGCGGCTGGACGTGGTGCTGAGCGGCATCGTCAACGATGCGCGCTACACGGATTACCGCCGCGCGCTGTGCCCGCCCGAGATCACCGCCACCTTCTGCGACCTCACCGGCCAGCGCGTATTCAACGCGCCCAAGCAGGTGCTCGCGCTGTCGGCGCGCTACAACTGGTCGCAGGGCGACTTCAAGCCCTACGCCTCCGCGCGCTACACCTACCGCGGCTGGACCTACGGCTCGGTCGACAACGCCGCGTCCGCCCGCGTGCCGGGCTACGGCCTGGCGGCCTTCACGCTCGGCGTGAAACGCCCCGGCGCCGGCGGCGACTGGGACGCGGCGCTCTGGATCACGAACGCGTTCAACAAGCTGTACTACACCCGTCTCAATGGCGGCAGCACGGTGATCGGTTACGTTGGCGACCCGCGCACCGTCGGCGTCACCCTCGGCTACGCCTTCCGCTGAGCCATGCCGATCAGCCGACGCCATCTGCTGCGAGCCCCGGCCCTGCTGGCGCTGTCCAGCGCCGCCGCGACAGCCGCCACCGCGGCAAGCACGCCAGCCGGTACCGGCGGGACTGTCCCGCCCGCCCCGCCCCGCGCGCTCCCCCGGCCCCCGTCCGACGCGGGAGACCTCCCCTCTGCCCCGGCGGCACCGACGCCGCTGCCGCACGACCTCGACCCGCAAACGCTGCGCTGGCTGGACGGCGCCGCGCCGACCGGGCATGCCGGCACGGACTGGGGCTGGCCATGGCCGCGCGGCGAGGTGCGGCGCGGCCAGGCCTTCGCGCTGCGGGACAGCGAGGGTCGGCTGCACGCGCTGCAAGGCTGGCCGCTGGCCTGGTGGCCCGACGGCTCGGTGAAGTGGACCGGCCATGCGCTGCCGCCCGCCTTGACGCCGCCGGGCGAGGCCACCAAAGCCTGGCGCATCGTTGCGCTGCCACCCGGCAAGACGGCGCCCTCGTCCATCCCGCCGCTACGCGTGGAGGAGACGGCCGATGCGGTGATCGTCGATACCGGCGTCATCCGCTGCACCGTGCCGCGGCGCGGCGCCACGCTGGTGGCCTCGATCACGCGCGGCGGCGTCGACATCCTGCGCGAGCTGCGCCTGGTGGCCGATGCCGACGACGCGCCCGATGACGAAGGTCCGACGCGCCGCACGCGGCGCAGCCGCGGCGAGGTGGAGACCGTCGACATCGAGCAGCGCGGGCCGCACCGCGCGGTGCTGCGCCTGCGCGGCCGCCATCGCGCGCTCCCGGACACTGCCGCCGATACCGCAACGGCCACAGCCACAGCCACCGGCTCCGCCGCCGATGCCGCCGCGCGCGCGTGGCTGCCCTTCGACCTGCGGCTCTACCTGTACGCCGGCGGCGACGCGCTGCGCATCATGCACAGCTGGGTCTTCGACGGCGATCCGCAGCGCGACTTCCCGCGCGGCCTGGGCCTGATCGCCGACGTGCCGCTGCGCGACCCGCTGCATGACCGTCACCTGCGTTTCGCCGGCGCGGCCGAGGGCCCGGACGCGGGCCTGTGGGCCGAGGCCGTGCGCGGCCTCACCGGACTGCGCCGCGACCCCGGCGCCGAGGTCCGCGCCGCGCAGCTCGCGGGCCGTGCCTGCCCGCCCGACAGCACCTGGCAGCGGACGGTGCGCGAGCTCCAGGATCACATCCCCGCCTGGGGCGACTTCAGCCTCACCCAGCACTCGCCGGATGCCTTCCAGATCCGCAAGCGCACGCGGCCGGGCCACACCTGGATCCATGCGGCCGACGGCGCGCGCGCCGCCGGCCTGGGCTACGTGGGCGGCCCGGGCGGCGGCCTGGCCTTCGGACTGCGCGACTTCTGGCAGCGCCATCCGGCGCAGCTGGAGGTGCGCGGCGCCCACACCGGCACGGCGCAGGTGCGGCTGTGGTGGCACAGCCCCGACGCGCCGGCGATGGACCTGCGGCCTTACCACGACGGCCTCGGCCAGGACAGCTTCGAGCAGCAGCGCCAGGGCCTGGAGCTGACCTACGAGGACTACGAGCCAGGCTTCGACACCGCGGTGGGCGTGGGCCGCAGCCACGAGATCACGCTCTTCGCGCTGGCCGCGACGCCATCGCGCGAGCGCCTGCTGCAGCTGGCGCGGCTGGTGCAGACGCCGCCGCGGCTCGTGGCCGCGCCGCGCCGCTACCTCGACACGCAGGTCTTCGGCCCGCTGTGGTCGCTGCCCGACCGCGGCACGCCGGCCAAGGCCGCGATCGAGGACCGGCTCGACAGCCTCTTCGACTTCTACCGGCGCGAGGCGGAGCAACGTCGCTGGACCGGCTTCTGGGACCACGGCGACATCCGTCACACCTACGACGAGGACCGCCACGAGTGGCGCTACGACGTCGGCGGCTTCGCCTGGGACAACTCGGAGCTCTCGCCCGACCTGTGGCTCTGGTCCGCCTTCCTGCGCAGCGGGCGGGCGGACATCTTCCGCTTCGCGGAGGCGATGGTGCGCCACACCAGCGAGGTCGACACCTATCACCTGGGCCGCTTCCAGGGCCTGGGCACGCGGCACGGCGTGCTGCACTGGAGCGACAGCGCCAAGCAGCTGCGCATCAGCACCGCCGCCTACCGTCGCCACTACCACTACCTCACCGCCGACGAACGCATCGGCGACGTGCTGCACGCGCTGCGCGACGCGGACCGCACGCTGATCACGCTCGATCCCGGACGCAAGCTGGGCGCGCGGCCGACCGGTGCCGGCGACGGGCTGCTCGGCGTCGGCACCGACTGGGGGGCGCTGCTGGCCAACTGGCTGACCGAATGGGAACGCAGCGGCGACCCGCGCTGGCGCGACCGCATCCGGCGCGGCATGCAGAGCGTCGCCGCGATGCCGCATGGCTTCTTCAGCGCCGCCACCGCGGGTTATGAACTCGAGACCGGCGCGCTGATCGACGTCTCGGGCGGGCGCGTCGGCGCGAGCCATCTGAGCGCGGTGTTCGGGCTGACGGAGATGGCGGCCGATCTCATCGCACTGCTCGACGTGCCGGGCTTCGAGGATGCCTGGCTGCAGTACTGCGCGCTGTTCAACGCGCCGGTCGAGGAACAGCGCCGCGCGCTGGGCGCGCCGCACGGCGGGGCCCGGGCGCTGTACGTGGGGCACTCGCGCCTGACCGCCTACGCGGCGTGGCGCCGCCGCGATCCGGCCCTGGCGCAACGCGCCTGGCGCGAGTTCCTGAGCGATCCCCGCTCCGGGCCGCTGGCGACGCGGCGCGTCGATGGTCCCGCCGTGCTCCGCCCGGTGATCGAGGCGCCCGGCCTGAGCACCAACGACGCCGCGCAATGGGCGCTGGCGGCGATCCAGAACCTCGCCCTCATCGGCGATGCCCTTCCCGAGGCGTCTCCCTGAGGCGCTTTCCCGTCCCCGGCCGACGCCTCGACATCGCGCGGGCGGCCTTCATCCACGAGGAGCAAGCATGCTGAATCCCCGATCCTGGCGCGCCTGGCTGGCGCGGGCGGCCGTCGTCGCGAGCGCGCTCGCCCTGCCCCATGCGGCGATGGCCGCGTTCAGCCTCACCACCCGCTGGGACGGCGGCAGCGCATCCAAGGTCCAGTACGAGGTGGACACCAACGCGGGCCTGGTCCTGCGCGTCATGGCCTATGACAACGGCGCCAGCACGCAGTCCGCGGGCGACATCTCCAGCCTCGTCTACAACGGCGTCCAGTACCAGGACCCGGCGCGCGGCTCCCAGCTCAACTCGGGCTTCGACGGGCTGTACAGCAATGTCTCGGCGGTGAGCGTCTCGGCGGAGATGCTGTCCTCCAGCGGCGCGTCGACGCCGGCCTCGACGGCGCAGAACGGCGCGCTCACCGGCGGGGCCTACATCAAGATCACGGTCACCAGCAACAGCGGCAAGGGCGGGCTGCTCAAGCACTACTACCTGATCAAGGCGGGCGAGCCCCGCGTCTACATGGCCACCTATTTCACCGAGGAGCCCGACACGCTGGACATGGTGCGCTACATCGTGCGCGTGCCCATCGGCGCGCTGTCCAGCGGCCCGCCGGCGGGCGTGCCCGGTGGGCAGACCAGCGCGGGCACCTGGCCGCAGGACCTGCGCGGCACCGACACCACGGTGGAGTCGGGCGACGTGTTCGGCTTCTCCGCGGGCAACGCCCTCGCGGGGCAGACGCGCTCCAAGCATTACGCCAACCAGCGGCTCAAGGATTGGCAGTACTTCGGCGGCCGCAACAGCGCCGGCACCGTCGGCCTGTGGCTCTACCGCGATGGCCAGGAAGGCGGCTCGGGCGGTCCGTTCTATCGCAGCCTGCTCAACCAGATCACGACCACCACCAACGAGCTGACCTACATCGTCAACTACAGCGAGGGCCAGACCGAGCCCTTCCGGCTCGGCGTGCTCAACGCCTACACGCTGATCTTCACCGACGGCAGCGCGCCGGCCGCGCCCGACACCAGCTGGTTCTCCGTGGCGGGCCTGCAGGGCTACGTGCCGCCGTCCGGACGCGGCGGCATCGCGGGCGTGGCCTTGACCGGCACCGTCGCGGGCAACGCCTACACCGTCGGCTTCGCCAACGACCAGGCGCAGTACTGGGCCTCGGCCGACCTGGCCAACCGCGGCTTCTTCAAGTCCACCGGCATGCTGCCCGGCGCCTACACGCTGACCGTCTACAAGAACGAACTGGCGGTCTACAGCACCGGCGTGCAGGTCACCGCGGGCAGCACCGCCTCGCTGAACACCATCGCCATCGACGGCGATCCGGAAGCCACGCCCGCGCTCTGGCGCATCGGCCGCTGGGACGGCGCGCCCACCGAGCTGCGCAACGGCGCCCAGGTCACGACGATGCACCCGTCCGACGTGCGCCTGGCCAGTTGGTCGCCGGGCGCCTTCACCGTGGGCAGTTCGGCCGACACGGCCTTCCCGGCGTATCTCTGGCGCGACGTGAACAGCGGCCAAGTCGTGCGCTTCACCCTGACCAGCACCCAGATCAAGGACGCGACGCTACGCATCGGCATCACGACGGCCAGGGCCAACGGACGGCCGTCGATCAGCGTCAACACCTGGAGCTCGGACACGCCGGCGGCCTCGACACAGCCCACGACGCGCACGCTCACGGTCGGGACCTATCGCGGCAACAACACCACCTACCGCTTCGCGATTCCCGCGAGCGCGCTGGTCGTCGGCACCAACACGCTGACGATCAACGTCGCCGGCGGTGGCTCGGCCACCGGCTACCTGAGCCCGTCGTTCGCGGTCGACGCGATCGATTTCGTCCAATGAGCGCGGGGCGTCGCGGGCCGAGCCGCCGCGCGCTGCTGGCGCTGGCGGCGGGGCTGGGAGCGGCGTCGTGGCGCGCGGGTCGGGCGGACGCGTCGGCCGGTTTCGCCGCGACACCGGCCGCCGGGCCCGCGCCGATGGATCGTGGCAGGACCCTGTTCATCGTCGGCGACTCCACCGTGCGGAGCGCCGGACGCCATGGCCAATGGGGCTGGGGGGAACGGCTGGCGCCGTGGTTCGACCCTGGCGAGGTGACGGTGGCCAACCACGCGATGGCCGGCCGCAGCAGCCGCAGCTTCCTGCGCGAAGGACGATGGGCCGAGGTGCGCTCGCTGCTGAAGCCGGGCGACGCGGTGCTGATCCAGTTCGGCCACAACGACCTCGGACGCGTCGGCGATCCCGCCGCCAAGCAGCGCGGCGTGCTGCCGGGGATCGGCGACGAGACCGTGGAGGAAGCGCTGCCCGACGGCGGCGTCGAGCAGGTCCGCAGCTTCGGCGCCTATCTGACGGCGTACCTGCGCGACGCGCGGGCCGCCGGCGCGGTGCCCGTCGTCGTCTCCCCGGTGCCGCACCGGGACCACTGGCGGGACGACGTGGACTTCCCCGAGATCGGCGCCTGGGGCCGGGAGGTGGCGCGGCGCGAGGGCGGGTGGTTCATCGACCTGACGGGGGCCGTCACCGGGGCCTACCGCGCGCTCGGCCAGGCCGAGGTGGACCGGCTCTTCGCCGACGCCAACACCCACACCAACGAGGCGGGTGCGACGCTCAACGCCGAATGCGTCGCGCGCTTGCTGGGCGCCCTGCCGGACGCGGCGGGCGTGCCCCGGCCGCGGGCGCGGCCGCGCGCGTAGTCCAAGGCCGAAGGTCGCGGCGTTCCGGTGCGCGCGGTCGCAACGTCGCACCGCTGACACGCTTCTTTGCATGTGGCTGGTTCGCCGTTTGCCAAGGAGGCCGCCAGTCTTGTCACAATTCCCCCTTTCGATCACGACCCGACCCTCGACCGGCCACCGCTCACCGCCGGCCTCCGCGCGCCTTCGCGCCGGGTGCCGTCCCGCGATCACCCTTCGTTGACCTCATGAACCAAGACCTCTCCATCATTTCCCTGATCGCCCATGCCAGCCTGACGGTGCAGCTGGTGATCGCCGCGCTGCTGCTGGTGTCGCTCGCGAGCTGGAGCGTGATCTTCAGCAAGCTGATCGCGCTGGGACGCGTCAAGGCGCGCAACGAGGGCTTCGAGCAGGAGTTCTGGTCGGGCAAGAACCTCAACGACCTCTACACCAGCGTGTCCAACCGCCCGGACGGCGCGCCGCTGGAGCGCATCTTCGCCTCGGGCATGCGCGAATTCCTGAAGCTGCGCGAGAAGCGCGTCGTCGATTCCGGCGCGCTGCTGGACGGCGCCCGCCGCGCCATGCGCGCCAGCTACCAGCGCGAGCTCGACGCGATGGAGTCGCACCTGTCCTTCCTGGCGTCGGTGGGCTCGGTCTCGCCCTACGTGGGCCTGTTCGGCACCATCTGGGGGATCATGCACGCCTTCGTGGGGCTGTCCAACCTGACCCAGGTCACGCTGGCCACCGTCGCCCCGGGCATCGCCGAGGCGCTGGTCGCCACCGCCATCGGCCTGTTCGCCGCCATCCCGGCGGTGCTGGCCTACAACCGCTTCGCCCGCCAGATCGACCGCAACGCCATCACGCTGGAAACCTTCATCGAGGAGTTCTCCAACATCCTGCAGCGCAACGCCGGCCAGCCGGCGCCGGCCGCGCAGCGCTGATCCGGAGGAACGGCCATGCCCGCGATGTCCTCCCGCGGCGGCTCGCGCCGCCGCACGATGAACGAGATCAACATGGTCCCCTTCATCGACGTCATGCTGGTGCTGCTGATCATCTTCATGGTCAGTGCCCCCCTCATCACCACCGGCGTCGTCGACCTGCCCAGTGTCGGCACCGCCAAGACCCAGCCGCAGCACGTGATCCAGGTGATCGTGGGCACCGACGAGCAGCTCAAGATCAAGCTCGACGGCGACCAGGATCCGTCGCCGGTGCCGCTCAAGGCGCTGGCCGCGCGCGTCAGGGACGCGCAGAAGGGCGACGCGGCCACGCCGGTCGTGATCTCCGCCGACCGCAACGTGAAGTACGAGGCCGTCGTCAAGACGATGGACGTGCTGCAGCGCGCGGGCATCCAGCGGGTCGGGCTGGCCGTGAAGAACGGCGCCCCGGCCGATCGCTGAGATCGGGAAGCGGCCCCAGACGATGAGCAACGCGATGGACATCGCCTCCCGATTCCACCCCGAACGCGATCCGCTGCGTCCGCCGCCGGCGCCGGGCCTGGGCCGCGGCTTCAGCTTCGCGGTCGTCGCGCACGTGCTGCTGGTGGTGGCGCTGAGCTTCGGCGTGAGCTGGCGCTCGACGCCGGTGCCGGCGCTCGAGGCGGAGCTGTGGTCGGCCGTTCCCCAGGCCGCCGCGCCCAAGGAACAGCTGCCGACCGACCCTCAACCCGAACCGCCCAAGCCGCAGCCCGAACCCCCGAAGCCGCAGCAGCCGACGCCCCAGGAGGTCCAGGCGCAGCGCGACGCGGACATCGCGATCGCCAAGGCCAGGGAGCGCAAGCAGAAGGAAGAGCAGGAGCAGCGCGAGGCCGAGGAAAAGCGCAAACAGGACCAGCGCCGCAAGGACGAGGCCGAGCAGAAGGAACGCGACCGCAAGGCCAAGGAAGAGCAGGCGAAGAAGGACGAGGCCAAGGAGAAGGCCGACAAGGCCAAGACCGAGAAGGCCCGCAAGGACGCGGAAGCCCGCGCCGAGGCCCAGCGCCAGGAGAACCTGCGGCGCATCCAGGGCATGGCCGGCGCCAGCGGCGGACCGACCTCGACCGGCACGGCGCTGAAGAGCTCCGGCCCGTCGGCCAACTACGCGGGCCGGATCAAGGCCCGCGTGCGGCCCAACATCATCTACGCCGACCCGGGCGGTCCGTCCAACCCCGAGGCCGAGGTCGAGGTCCGCGCCGGCCCGGACGGCACGATCGTGGCGCGCAAGATCGTCAAGTCCAGCGGCCTGCCCGACTTCGACGGCGCGGTGCTGCGTGCGCTCGACAAGACGGAGAAGCTGCCGACGGACACCGACGGCACCGTGCCGCGGGTGATGATCATCACCTTCCGACCCCGCGAGTGAACCGCAGGGGGAACGCGACGCCATAAGCGTCGGCGCCCCCGCCCTGCTCGACCGTCTCGACCCGCGCCATCCAGCCGCGCGTCATCGCCATCGGCAGCCAGGCGCTGAAGTCGAAGGCGGCGCCGGCCAGCTGGAGCGCGCGCTCGAGGTCGTGCCCGGCCAGGAGCGCCTCGAACCAGCGCAGCGCGGCGGCGTCGATCGCCATCGCGCGGCCCTGCCAGCCGTCGCGCCAGACGACCACCGCCTCGCGCGCGCCGATGCCGAAGCTCTCCGTCGGCAGCTCGAGCAGCCCGCGCAGCGAGGGCGCCTGGCAGCGATGCAGCGCCACATGGTCCGCCAGCACCAGCCGCACCGCCGCGGCGGGCAGTCGTCCCAGCAGCACCAGCGAGCCCGGGTCCCGCCCCGGCTCCGGCAGGCGCTCGACCTGATGCAGGTTCCATTCGAGGCGCGCCAGCGCGGTCCACAGCGGCGGCAGCCCGACCGCCTCGGCCTCGGCGAGCAGGCCGATGAGCGCCTCGCCCCAGGTGCCGAGGTCGCCCTGGACCGGCGGATGACGGCGCCAGCAGGTCCAGGCCAGCGAGGCGAAGCTGCCCGCCTGGTGGGCCTCCATGCGCTCGCGCAGGCGCGGATAGACCCCGGCCAGCACGCGCTCGGCGCGGAGGCCGGCCTGGACGCGGTACAGCCGCAGCGCCTGGGCCAGGCCGCCCGGGAGCGCCGGCAGCGCATGCAGGCCGGCCGGCGCCAGGGCCAGCGCCTCGCCCTCCGAGGCCGCGAGCAGGGTGTCGGCCAGCCGGCCCTGGCGTTCGATCAGCTTGCGCTGCCCGTTCTGTTCGTCGCTCTCATGCCGCGTCATCGTCGGACTCCTGGAACTGGATGGGGAAGCTGTCCCGGCCGCGCCGGTCCTGCCGGGGCGGTGGCGGCGCGATCACCTCGCGGTCAAAGGCCTGCTGCTCGCGGCGCGCCCGCGCGACCTCCTCCGTCAGCGTCGCCAGCGGCGGCGCCGGGCGGCCGCGGTCGATCACGGTCGGGCGTGCGCCGATGCGGCCCAGCGCGTGGCGGTAGAGCGACCAGACGTCCTCGCCGACCGGATCGCCCTGCCCGCCGAAGGCCACGCCCTGCGCCTGCGCATGGCCGGCCAGGTGGTACTGGCCCACGACGGCCGGATCGATCTCGTCCAGCCAGGCGATGCCGGCCCGCACGATCGCCTCGTCCCGATGACCGCGGTTGATCGCAGTGACGACCAGGCTGTCCAGGTTGACCAGCACCCCGCAACCGGTGCGCCGCGCCAGCGCGTTGAAGAACGCGGGCTCGCTCAGCGTGTCCTCGTCCCACGCGAGGCAGGCCGCGATCGGCTCGATCAGGATCTGCCGCCCCAGCGCTTCCTGCGCGGTGTCGACATGGTCGGCCAGCAGCGACAGGCTGCGTTCGCTGAAGGGAATCGGCAGCCGCGCATGCAGGTGGATGGGCGCTCCGGGTCGATGCACGCGGTTGAAGCAGGCGTACTCGGACACCGCGCCCGGCCGCACCGCGTCGACCAGCTCCCTCACCTGCCGCAGGTGGCCGCCGTCGATGCCGACCGCCGAGCCGAGCCCCAGGCCCGCGCCGTGCAGGCTCACCGGGAACCGGCGCGCGGCATCCAGCAGCAGCTGGCGGGCGGCGCCGCCGGGCGACAGGAAGTCCTCGGTGAGGACCTCGAGGAAATCGATGCCGGGCGCGCCGCGGACCATCACCTCCTGGTAATGAGGCTGCCGCCACGCGACGCCCACGGCGACCGGCCACAAGGGGGCGCCGGACCTCACGATGCCGCCTTCGCGCCGCCACGGCCCTCGGCGCCGATGGACCCGGGGCCGATCCCGCTCGTCACGCGGGCCGGTGCCGCCGGGAGGTACTGCCAGTCGCTCGGCAGTTGACCGATCGCCGCCTCGACTGACAGATCTTCATGGTTGTTCTGACTTGCCTTGATGAGGCCATACCACCTCTTGGTGTCGCGACCGTCAGGCGCATGGGCCGAGGTGCCCGCCGCCAGCGCGGCCGTCAGCGCGGCGAGGATGATGTGGCGTGTGGTCATGAACAACTCCGATGGGACGGGGCCTGGCCCCGCGAGGGTGGATGGATCGGCGCGTCGCCGGATCTCGTCGATCCGCCGGCCACGCGCCGGGGCCCTCAGTTGTCGACCTCTCCCGCGCGTTTGGCGTCGGGTCGGTGTTCATTGACAAGGATCAAGCACATTGACGCCCTCGCCCCACGCCGACGACACGCTGGCGACACGCCGTCCGCGCCCGTCGCCGACGGCCTCAGCCCAGCGCGGCCATCCCCGCCTGGTGCCAGGCCTGCCACGCGGTATAGAGCGCCGTGACCCACAGCAGCAGCCCCACGCCGCGCAGCAGCAGGCGCTGGCGCCGCAGTCCGGCGGCGTCGGCGGTGCCGAGCCGGCGACGCCCGCCCGCGGCCAGCCAGGCCAGCCCGCCGTAGACGCCGATCTGCGTCGCGGCGGTGACGATGCCGATCGCGCCGAGCTGCAGGGCCAGCCCGCCGCGCTCGGGATGCACGAACTGCGGCAGCACCGCCAGGCTGAAGAGGTAGGCCTTGGGATTGAGCAGGTTGGTCAGCATCGCGCCGAAGAAGGCCGAGTGCGCGCGCGGCCCGTCCGCCGGCCGAGACTGTGTGGCGGTGGGTTCGGCGCGCATCAGGCCCCAGCCGAGCCAGCCGAGGTAGATCGCGCCGGCGACCAGCATGATCGTGAACGCGCCGGGCAGCGTCCGCAGCAGCAGAGCCAGCCCCATCGCACCCATCGCGAGGTGGCAGAACGCCCCCGCGACGACGCCGCCCAGCGCCGCCAGGCCCGCGCGCAGTCCACCGGTCAGGCTGTGCCCGACGACGAAGGCCATGTCCATGCCCGGGATCAGCACGATGCCGAGCACCAGGGCGAAGTAGAGCGTCAGATCGGCGGGATTCATTCGAGGGTCTCCTGGTTGGGGGGCGGCTGTGGCGCCCAGACAGCGCACGAGGCGCGGAATGCCACGCAGCCTAGGGCCGATATAGGGCGGATCCAGCCCTATATCGAACGCAGGCGCCGTAGACTCGCCGGCATGTCGCTCCCCGCCTCCCGGATCCTGGCCTTGCTCGAGCTGCTGCAGTCGCGCGGGCAGCTCGATGGCGCCGCCATCGCCGCCGAGCTGCAGGTCGAGCGCCGCACCGTGCGGCGCTACATCGTGGCACTGGAGGCGCTGGGCATCCCCGTCGACCGCGAGCGCGGCCGCTTCGGCGGCTACCGCCTGGCGACCGGCTTCCGCTTGCCGCCGCTGATGTTCAGCGAGGACGAGGCGCTGGCCCTGGGGCTGGGACTGCTCGCCGCGCGGCAACTGGGACTGGCCGACACCGCGCCGGCGGTCGCCAGCGCGCAGGCCAAGCTCGAACGCGTGCTGCCCGCGGCGCTCAAGCAGCGCCAGCGCGGCATCGCCGAGCGCGTCGCCCTCGACCTGCAGCCGGCCGTGCCCGCGAACCCCGCGGCCCTGTCGACGCTGGGCGCGGCGGCCCTGGCGCAGCAGCGCGTGGCGATGCGCTACCGCGACCTGCAAGGGCGGCTCAGCGAGCGGCCGTTCGATCCCTACGGACTGGGCTACCGCGGCGGGCGCTGGTATGCGGTGGGCCATTGCGGGCTGCGGCGGGCGCTGCGCTCGTTCCGGCTGGACCGGATCGAATCGGTCGATCCGCTGCCCCAGAGCTTCGGCCGCCCGGAGGGCTTCGACGTGCTCGCGCACCTGAACGCCTCGCTGGTCGAGATGCCGCGCGCCCATGCGGTGCGGGCGCTGGTGCAGGCGCCGCTGGAGGCGCTCACGCGCCAGCCGCTGGCCGCGATCAGCAGCCTGGAGCAGCAGGAGGACGGCGTGCTGCTGCGCTGCCAGGCGGATGAACTGCCCTGGATGGCGCTGTCATTCGCCGCCCTGCCCTTTCCGTTCCGCATCCTCGAGCCCGATGCGCTCGCGCGCGAGATCGCATCGCATGCGAGGCAACTCCTGACCCTCGCCGGTCAGGCGACGGCTCCCGACTGAGCCAGCCGCTCAGTCGAGCTGGCCGCCGCCGAGGCGGGCTTCCTCGGCCGTCACGGCCAGTTCGAGGGCCAGGCGCGTGGCCGCGACCAGCGTCGGCAGGGGCAGGCTGGGCGCGCCGGGATGGCGCGCCGCCTGCTCCGGCAGGTAGGGGATGTGCATGAAGCCGCTGCGAACAGGGCGTTCCTTCACCAGATGCTGCAGCCCGTAGAACAGGTGATTGCAGACGAAGGTGCCGGCGGTCTGCGACACCGACGCCGGAAATCCCGCTTCCCGCAGTCCGGCCACGATCGCCTTGATCGGCAGTGTCGAGAAGTAGGCGGCCGGCCCGCCCGGGACGACCGGTTCGTCGATGGGCTGGGCGCCGGCGTTGTCGGGGATCCGGGCGTCGTCGACGTTGATGGCCACCCGCTCCAGCGACAGGTCGCAGCGCCCGCCGGCCTGGCCGATGGCCAGCACCACCGACGGCTTCACCCGCGCCAGCGCCTCGTCCAGCCGCGTCAGCGCCTCGCCGAAGACGCAAGGCAACTGGACTGCCACCACGCGCGCCCCGGCAATCGCCTCGCCGTTGAGCGCCCGGGCCAGTTCCCAGGAGGGGTTGATGGTCTCGCCGCCGAACGGCTCGAACCCGGTCACCAGCAGGTTGTTCATGGTCGGCGAGTCTAGTGGGGCGGACGGCTGGGGCCAGCGACGAGCCAGGCCGGATAGGCAGGCACGCCGCCTGCTTATCCGAGTAGTGGGCCCACCACAAACGAGTTACTCTCCCGCCCAATATCTGCCTAGACACAGAACTCTGCGGAGACCGCCTGATGACCGACCCGTCCGTGCCGCTGCAATGGCCTCAAGCCCAGTCGTCCGCCTCGCCGGCGGCTGAGGCGGCACCGCTGTTCGAGTGGCCGACGCCCCCCTTCGCCGCCTACCCCCGGCCGCGCACCCAGCGCGAGCCGCAGGCCTGCGAGATCCTCGGCCTGAACGGCAGCCGCACCGTCGGCAAGGTGATCCTGATGGTGCCGGGCGAACGCCTGGCGCAAGTCGTGGTGCCGCCGGCGCGCAACGCGATGCCGCTGAAGTTCTCGCAGTTCAAGGCGCTCAAGCTGCTGCACGCGATCGAGGTGCCACCGCGCGATCCAGCCACTGCCGACGACCCGCTGTCGCTGGACCAGCGCCCGCGCAGCGAGTTCAAGCTGGTCTACCAGGGCGGCGAGGAGCAGAAGGGCACGACCATCGGCCATCACGAGACCGATCTCGGCCTGTTCCTGTTCCCGCCGGTCAGCGAGACCAGCGACTGGGTGCGCTGCATGTTCGTGCCGCGCGAGGTGCTGGTCAGCTTCGAGGTCGGCGAGCGCATCGGCGACCTGCTGGTGCGCCAGCAGGTGGCGACGCAGGAACAGGTCGATGCCGCCGCCGGCGAGCAGCGCGACCTGCGCGACCGCCGCGTCGGCGACATCCTGGTGGCGCAGCACATCGTCTCGGCCGAGCAGCTGATGCTCGCGATCGAGCAGCAGGCCAAGATGCCGATGGTGCGCATCGGCGAAGCGCTGCTCGCGCTGGACCTGGTGACGCAGGCGCAACTCGACGAGGCGCTGGCGCAGCAGAAGCAGGACCGCTCGGTGCCGCTGGGCGAGCTGCTGGTGCGCAAGGGCATCGTGACGCGCGCGCAGCTGCAGTCGGCGCTGGCTCGCAAGATGGGCTACCCGCTGGTGGACGCGGACAACTTCGCGATCGAGCCGGACGCGGTGCGCAAGCTGCCGTTCTCGGTGGCCAAGCGGCTGGAGGTGCTGCCGCTGGTGCTGCGCGACGGCCGCCTGATCGTCGCGATGGAAGACCCGACGCGGCGCGACTGCATCGACGAGGTCGAGTTCATCACCCAGCTCAAGGTCGTGCCGGCGCTGGCGCGGCTGGGCTCGCTGCAGTTCGCGATCCCGACCTCCTACGAACGCTTCGGCAGCCAGCCGGTCGCCAACCGCGACGGCGGCCTGCCGCCGCTGACGATGGACTTCGAGCTCGACAGCTCCGACAAGCTGATCGAGACGCTGGAGCGCGAAGGCCAGGAGCAGGTCGCCCGCGAGGCCGCGCGCGAGGAGGAGAAGGACCGCCAGATCGAGCAGAGCGACAACTCGCTGGTCCGGCTGATCAACACCATGATCATCGACGCGCACAACCAGAACGTGTCGGACATCCACATCGAGACCTATCCGGGCAAGGAGAAGGTCAAAATCCGCTTCCGCAAGGACGGCGTGCTGCAGCCCCACCTGGAACTGCCGCACACCTACCGCAGCGCGATGATCGCGCGCATCAAGATCATGTGCGACCTCGACATCTCCGAGCGTCGCAAGCCGCAGGACGGCAAAATCAATTTCGCCAAGTTCTCGGAGCGCCACAAGATCGAGCTGCGCGTGGCCACGATCCCGACCAACAACGGGCTCGAGGACGTGGTGATGCGGATCCTGGCCTCGGCCAAGCCGATCCCGATGGAGAAACTGGGCTTCTCGGAACACAACCTGCGCGAGCTCAAGGCGGCGTCGGAGCGGCCCTACGGCATGGTGCTGTGCGTGGGCCCGACCGGCTCGGGCAAGACGACGACGCTGCACTCGGTGCTGGCCAACATCAACACGCCGGAGCGCAAAATCTGGACGGCCGAGGATCCGGTCGAAATCACGCAGGCGGGGCTGCGGCAGGTGCAGGTCAATCCGAAGATCGACTGGACCTTCGCGAAGGCGCTGCGCGCTTTCCTGCGCGCGGACCCGGACGTGATCATGGTCGGCGAGATCCGCGACGAGGAAACCGCCGAGATCGCGGTCGAGGCCTCGCTGACCGGCCACCTGGTGCTGTCCACGCTACACACCAACAGCGCGCCCGAAACCGTCACGCGCCTGCTGGACATGGGCATGGACCCGTTCAACTTCGCCGACTCGCTGCTCGCGGTGCTGGCCCAGCGGCTGGTGCGGCGCATCTGCCCGGCCTGCCGCAAGTCCGAGCCGATGCCCGAGGCGACGCTCAACGAACTGCTCGACGACTACCTGCACGTGTTCTCGGCCGAGAACCGGCCGGCGCGTGAGGCGGTGCTGGCCGAGTGGAAAGGCCAGTTCGGGCAGCCCAATCTGCTGCATTACCACTCGCCCGGGTGCGACAAGTGCGATCACACGGGGTTCAAGGGCCGCGCGGGGCTGCATGAGCTGCTGACCGTGTCGCGGCCGATCCGGCGGCTCATCCAGACCGGCGGCCGGGCCGAGGAGCTGATGCACCTGGCCATGGCCGAGGGCATGCGGACGCTGCGCCAGGATGGCATCGCGAAGGTGCTGCAGGGCGTGACCACGCTCGGTGAGGTTCGGTCGACCAGCAATCAGTAGAAGTCGCCTGCAACGGCCCGGGCGTTGGCCGCGATGGCATGGGGCCTTGGCGTCAAGCGCCAAAACCCCAAGCCATCCCGTCCCCGATCAGCACCGTCCTTCGACGGATTTGCGACCGAGGACGCCGGATCAGGCTGCGGCCAGTTTCAGGATGGGCGCGGCCATCCGTTGCGCCGCGCCGCGATGCGCGGCCGCGAAGGCCGTCGCAGCGTCCGCCATCTCTTGCCGCTCGCTGGGCTGCGTCAGCAGCGCGAGCGCTTGCGACAGACCTTCCGTCAGCGTGGCCACGCGGCGCGCGGCGCCGGCCTGCAGCGACAGTTCCGCCGCCTCGGCGAAGTTGAAGGTGTGCGGGCCCATGAAGAGCGGAACGCCGCAGGCGGCCGTCTCGATCAAGTTCTGGCCGCCCAGCTTCTCGAAGCTGCCGCCCAGTAGCGCGACGTCCGCCAGGCCGTAGTACAGCGCCATCTCGCGCATCGAATCGCCCAGCCACACGTCCGCCACGCCCGCGCTCAGGGGCGGCGTCGCGATGTCGCTGGTGCCGAAGGCGCTGCGGCGCGCGAGCGTCAGGCCAGCGTCCGTGACCATCGCGGCGATCTCGTCGAAGCGCTGCGGATGACGCGGCACGATCAGCAGCAGCGGTGAACCCGCTGGCGCCCTCGCCGCCTGTGCCGACTTCCAGGCCGCGAGCATCGCGGCCTCCTCGCCCTCGCGGGAGACCGCCAGCATCACCACCGGCCGGTTCAGGCCGGCCCGCCAGGTGCGTCCGCGCGCGAGCAGGGCCTCGTCGGGCTGCAGGTCGAATTTCAAATTGCCGCTGACGCGCACGTCGGCGACGCCGGCCTGGCGCAGCCGGTCGGCGTCCTGGGCGGTCTGCGCCAGCGCCAGGCGCAGGCTGCGCGCCGCGGGCGCCAGCAGCGCCTTGAACTTCTCGCCGCGGCGCAGGCTGCGCGCGGAGAGCCGCGCGTTGGCCAGGACCATCGGCACGCCGGCCTTTAGCGCCTCGTGCTGGACGTTGGGCCAGATCTCGGTTTCCATCAGCACGCCGACCGCGGGCCGGGTGCGCCGCAGGAATCGCCGCACCGCGCCCGGCGTGTCGAAGGGCAGCCAGCGCTGCGTGTCGCCGTCGCGCAGCAGCGCGCGGCCGGCTTCCCGGCCGGTCGCCGTGGTGTGGGTGAGCAGCAGGCGCAGGCCGGGCCGCTCCCGCCGCAGCTGCTCGATGAGCGCCGCGGCGGCGCGTGTTTCGCCCAGCGAGACCGCATGCACCCAGATCGCGCCGGGTTCGATCGCCGCGCCGAAGCCGAAGCGTTCGGCCGGATGCGCCGCGTAGAGCGGTTCCTGGCGGCCGCGCAGGAACAGGCGCAGGAAGTACGCCGGCGCGGCGAGCCTCAGCACCGTGCTGAAGACGCCGCGCGCCAGGCGCTCCTTGAACGAGTCCGGCGTCACCGGCAGCGAGCGCCGCTCAATGGCCCGAGGTGAAGGTGATGTCCGGCTTCACGCGCGTGAGCTGCGCCAGGACTTCCTTCTGGATGCGCTCGAGCGCCTCCTGGGTGTGGCCCTCGAAGCGCAGCACCAGCACCGGCGTGGTGTTGGACGCGCGCACCAGGCCGAAGCCGTCGTCGTACTCGACGCGGATGCCGTCGATCGTGACGATGTCCTTGGCATTCGGGAACTCGGCGATCTCCTTGAGCTTGGCCACGACCTCGTGGTGCTCGCCTTCCTTGCAGGGGACGTTGAGCTCGGGCGTGTTGACGCTGTTGGGCAGGTCGTGCAGGACCTTGGACGGGTCCTCGCTGCGCGACAGGATCTCCAGCATGCGCGCCGCCGTGTACATCGCGTCGTCGAAGCCGTACCAGCGCTCGGCGAAGAAGATGTGGCCGGAGAGCTCGCCGGCCAGCGGTGCACCGGTCTCCTTGAGCTTGGCCTTGGCCAGCGAGTGGCCGGTCATCCACATCAGCGGCTTGCCGCCGTGCTCGCGGATCCACGGGGCCAGGCGCTGGGTGCACTTGACGTCGAAGATGATCTCCGAGCCCGGCAGGCGCTTGAGGATGTCCGCGGCGATCAGCATGATCTGGCGGTCCGGCATGATCATCGTGCCGTCCTTGGTGACGATGCCCAGGCGGTCGCCGTCGCCGTCGAAGGCCAGGCCCAGCTCGGCATCGGTGGCGTGCACGACGCGCTTGAGGTCCTCGAGGTTCTCGGGACGCGACGGATCCGGATGGTGGTTGGGGAAGTCGCCATCCACCTTGGAGAAGATGTCGATGACCTCGCAGCCCAGCGCGCGCAGGATGGCCGGGGCGGTTGCGCCGGGGATGCCGTTGCCGCTGTCGACGACGATCTTCATCGGACGCGCCAGCTTCGCATCGCGGACGATGCGCTGGGTGTACTCGGCGGTGATGTCCATCGCGGCGACGCGGCCCTTGCCGGTGGCGTAGTCCTCGGCCTCGATGCGGCGCTTCAGGTCCTGGATCTGCTCGCCGTAGACGGCGGCGCCCTTGAGGACCATCTTGAAGCCGTTGTAGTCCTTGGGGTTGTGGCTGCCGGTGACCTGGATGCCGGAGTTGCAGCCATGCTTGCCGCGCGTGGCGGCGACGTAGTACAGCATCGGCGTGGTGACGGCGCCGATGTCGACGACATCCAGCCCGGTCGACTTCAGGCCGCGGATCAGCGCATCCACCAGCGACGGGCCGGACAGGCGGCCATCGCGGCCGACGGCGACCGCCTTCTCGCCGAGCTTGAGCGCCTCGGTGCCGAAGGCCTTGCCGAGGTGCTCGGCCAGCGCCTCGTCCAGCGTCGTGCCCACGACACCGCGGATGTCATAGGCCTTGAAGATGGATGCGTGAACTTGCATGTGCGTCCTTGCAGGAATGGGTGATGGTTCAAAAACTGGGGCGCATTGTAGGCAGGCCCCATGCGGCGCCCGTGTAACCCGGTGCACGCAGGCAAACCGCGGGCCAGGGGCCATGCGACCGGGCCCCGGCGGCTGCAGGGACATGTCCGAAAACGGCCAGATCCGGCGCGGACCGACTCCTATCATCCTGGCCATGGACTTCCTCCTCGACCCCGACCACTGCTACCCCGCGCTGCTGGCGCGGGATGCGCGCTTCGACGGCCAGTGGTTCGTCGGCGTGACCTCGACCGGCGTGTACTGCCGGCCGATCTGCCGGGTGCGCACGCCGCGCCGGGAGAACTGCCGCTTCTTCCCGAGCGCCACGCTGGCCGAGGCCGCGCGCTTTCGCCCCTGCCTGAAGTGCCGCCCCGAACTGGCGCCCGCCGCACGCCCCTGGAGCACGATGGACGCCGCCGAGGTGCTGGCCCGGGAAGCGGCGCGCTGGCTCGACGAATGCGCGCCGGAAGAGGCCTCGCTGCCCGCGCTGGCCGCCCGCCTGGGCGTCAGCGAACGGCATGTGCGGCGCGTCTTCACCGCCGTGCACGGCGTGGCGCCGCTGCAGTACCTGCAGACGCGCCGACTGCTGCTGGCCAAGCAGCTGCTGACCGACACCCGGCTGCCGATCGCCGAAGTCGCCCTGGCGGCCGGTTTCTCGAGCCTGCGCCGCTTCAACGCCGCCTTCCAGGAGCATTACCGCCTGAGCCCGACCGCGCTGCGCAAGGGCGGCGCCGAGGCCGAGGGCGCCCGGCCCGAGCGCGCGGCGGAGACCACCGAACTGCGCCTGGACCTGCGGCCGCCGCTGCTCGGCACCGAGCTGCTGCGCTTCCTGGCCGCCCGCGCGGTGCCTGGCGTGGAGCAGGTGGACGTGGCCGGCCTGTCGCTGGCGCGCAGCGTGCGGCTGACGCGGGCGGGCCAGCACGACCTGCTGGGCTGGGTGGCGCTGCACCTGAGCCCGGACGGCGCCGAGCGCCCGCAGGTGCGGGTGTCGCTGAGCCCCTCGCTGTGGCCGGCGATCGCGACGCTGATGCCGCGGCTGCGCCGCTGGCTGGACCTGGACGCCGACCCGCAGGCGATCGCCGCGGCGCTCGGCGAGACCCTGGGCCCGGCCGCCGAAGGCCTGCGGCTGCCGGGCTCGCTGGACCGCTTCGAGCTGGCGATCCGCGCGGTGCTGGGCCAGCAGGTGACGGTCGCCGCGGCGCGCACCCTGGCGACCCGCCTGATCGCGCGCTTCGGCGAGCCCCTGCCCGAGGCCGCCGATGCGCCGCCCGGCGTGACGCATGCCTTCCCGACACCCGCCACGCTGGCCGCCGCGACGGTGGACGAAATCGCCACCCTGGGCATGCCCGGACGGCGCGCGCAGGCGCTGATCGACCTGGCGCGCCACTGGCCGACGCTGGCCTTCGCGCAGGGCCGCGGCACGGTGGAGGACGCCATCGCCGAGCTGGCCGCCCTGCCCGGCCTGGGCCCCTGGACCGCGCACTACATGCTGATGCGCGGCTGGAGCTGGCCGGATGCCTTTCTGCCGGGCGACGTGGTGCTCAAGCAATGCCTGGAGCAACGCGCCGGGCAGCCGTTGCGACCGCGCGAACTGGTCGCCGCCGCCGAGCATTTCGCCCCTTACCGCAGCTACGCCGTGTTGCAACTGTGGCGGGAAGCCGCGCTCAAACCCCGCAAAGGAACCACGCCATGAAGACGTCCACCGTCACGCACACCGCCTGGACCGAGGCCGACACCCCGCTGGGCCGCCTGCTGATCGCCCGCAACGCCCAGGGGCTGTCGGGCCTCTGGTTCGAGGACCAGAAGTACCACCCCGGCACGATCGACGCGCCGCGCGACGACGCCGATCCGCTGCTGCGCGAGACCGTGGCCGCGATGACGGCCTACTTCGCCGGTCGCGACGCGGCCTCGACGCCACCATCGCTGCCGCCGATGGCACCGGCCGGCACCGCGTTCCAGCAAGCCGTCTGGCGCGCGCTGCTGGACATCCCGTCGGGCCTCACCGTGACCTATGGCGAGCTGGCCGCGCGCCTGGGCCGGCCGGAGGCGGTGCGGGCGGTCGCGGCGGCGGTCGGGCGCAATCCGGTGTCGGTGCTGATCCCGTGCCACCGCGTGCTGGGCGCCGACGGCAGCCTGACCGGCTACGCGGGCGGGCTGCATCGCAAGGAGGCCCTACTGACAATCGAGGGCGGACTTCCGGCTACGCTTCGCCCCTCGCTGTCCGGCCCGCCGGCACGGCGCCACGACAACAACACACCAGGGGTATCCGCGTGAAGCGAAGCGATCTGATCGAACTGCTCGTCCTGGCCGCCATCTGGGGCGCGTCCTTCCTGTTCATGCGGCTGGCCGCGCCGGAGTTCGGCGCGGTGGCCACCGCGGCGGTGCGCGTCGCCGGCGCGTCGCTGTTCCTGCTGCCGCTGCTGGGCCTGCGCGAGGGCCTCGGCGACCTGCGCACCCACTGGAAGGGCCTGCTGCTGGTGGGCGTGCTCAACAGCGCCTTCCCGTTCGCGCTGTTCAGCTATGCCGCGCTGTCGATCAACGCCGGCCTGTCGAGCATCCTCAACGCCACCACGCCGATGTGGGGCGCGCTGGTGGCCTGGGCCTGGTTCGGGCAGCGCCTGGACGGCTCGCGGATGCTGGGGTTGGCGCTGGGTTTCGCCGGCGTGGTCCTGCTGGCCTGGGACAAGGCCTCGTTCAAGCCGGGCGGCAGCGGCTTCGCGATCGTCGCCTGCCTGATCGCCGCGCTGAGCTACGGCGTCGCCGCCAGCGCCACCAAGCGCTACCTCACCGGCGCCAGCCCGCTGGCCGTGGCCACCGGCAGCCAGTTCGCCGCCGCCCTGCTGCTGGCCGCGCCGGCCTGGTCGATGCGCCCGGCCGCGATGCCCAGCGCGCACGCCTGGGGCGCGGTCGCGCTGCTGGCGCTGCTGTGCACCGGCGTCGCCTACATCCTGTTCTTCCGCCTGATGAAGCGGGTGGGGCCGACCAACACGATCTCGGTGACCTTCCTGATCCCGGTCTTCGGCCTGCTGTGGGGCTGGATCTTCCTGGGCGAGACCCTGAGCGCCAGCATGGCCGCCGGTTGCCTGGTGGTGCTGCTGGGCACCGCGCTGGCGGTGGGCGTGCTCAAGCTGCCTTCGACGACGCCGCCAGCGACGTCCTGAGGATCCGCTCCGACAACCCCGGCGCCGCGCCCGCGCAGGCCCGGGCCAGCACCAGTCCGCCGACCATGGTAGCCAGCAGGCCGATCGCGCGGGCCTCATCCTCGGCGGTCGGCGTCTCGACCACCGTGCCATCGGGCCGGTGGGTCGCCAGTTCGTGGACATAAGCGCCGATGCCGGCGCTCATGGACTCGCGCAGCAGGCCGCCCTCGCGCGCCGCGTCCACGCCCAGCGCCGCCATCGGGCATCCGCCGCCAGGCGCATCGCGGTGCGCGGCGCTGAAGTAGCGCTTCAGGAGTGGCCCCAGGTCGCCATCGTGCTTGTCCAGCTGCGTCGCCAGCCGGGACAGCGAGGCCTCGAAGGCCTGGTCGCAGGCCTCGGCCGCGAGCTCCTCCTTCGACGCGAAACGCCCGTAGAAGCCGCCATGCGTGAAGCCGGCCTCGCGCGAGATCTCCGCCAGGCCGACGCCGGCGATGCCGCGCTCGCGATACAGCTTGGACGCCGCGTCGACCAGTGCCTGGCGATTGGCGGCCGATTGCTCTTTGGTGACTTTCATGATGCTCGGCATTGTAGGAAGCGCGCTCGGCCAGCGCGGCGACGGCACGCCGGAATCCTCGATTTTGAGTAGGGTCATCATTAAATCTGAGCTCGACTTCGGGAAGGCCGATACCATGCCGGCCATCATCAAAAACCGTCCCGACGGCGCCCCTTGGCGGCCCGGCGCGGACGCCGGTACCGAAGGAACCGCATGCCCGCCGCCACCCTGTCCCACCGCCTGACCCATCGCGGTCTCCACTTCAGCTGGGTGATCGCCGGGCTGACCTTCCTGACGATGCTGTTCATGTCGGCCGCGCTGGGCCTGCCCGGCGCGATGCTGCAGCCGCTGGCGCAGGAATTCGGCTGGTCCACCAGCCAGATCTCGTCGGCCCTGGCGCTGCGCTTCGCGCTGTTCGGCCTGATGGGGCCGTTCGCGGCGGTGCTGATGGAGCGCTTCGGCGTGCGGGCCGTGGTCAGCGTGGCGCTGGCGCTGGTCGGCGGCGGAATGCTGATGGCCGGGCTGGTCACGCAGCTCTGGCACCTGGTCGTGCTGTGGGGCGTGGTGCTGGGCCTGGGCAGCGGCATGACCGCGCTGGTGCTGGGCGCGGTCGTCTCCAACCGCTGGTTCGCGTCCCGCCGGGGACTGGTCATGGGCATCCTGACCGCGAGCGCGGCGACCGGCCAG